>JBDSXV010000051.1:0-3932 GCA_039926025.1 Dokdonella sp. | reverse complement strand
CGCCATTGCTGGTGAGCAGGATGAGGCCTTCCGATTCCTTGTCGAGGCGTCCGATCGGGAAAATGCGCTCCCGATGATCGACGAAATCGACGATGTTGCCGTCGACCTCGCTGTCGGTCGTACAGATGACGCCGGGCGGCTTGTTCAGCGCGATGTAGACGTGCTTGCGTGTCGGACTCGCGGCACGGCGTGCCAGCAAGGGCTGGCCATCGATGCGGACTTCATCGCCCTCCTCGACCTGCGAACCGATGCCGGTTGCTTTGCCGTTGAGTGTGACGCGCTTTTCAGCGATGAGTCGATCCGCTTCGCGGCGCGAGCAGAAACCGGTTTCGGCTATATGTTTGTTTAGGCGCATGCGCGCATTCTACGGTGCGCATGCACGCAGCGCGAAAAATGCAACGCCAATGCGGTGAAAACCAGACCCGTTGGCGCTCTTGCTCACTGATTCGGGACCTTCAGGTACCGTTGGGCGCCACGTGCTCAACGCATGCATCCATGATTGCCGTCAACGCGCGCTCACGAGCACACCCGATGCGATGCCGGATGCGATGCACGCGCGCGAAGTGTAGATTGACGTCTCGACCAGCGACCACGACATCGACCGAGGACAACCATGCGCCGCACTATCGGATTGGCCGCAGCATCGATCCTGCTCGCCTCCTGTCAACCTGTGCAACGACCGGATATGACCTCGAACGCGGCCGAAGTGCATGATGCGGTCAAGACGCAGAAGGGCCTCATCCAAGGCCGCGCCCTCTATCTCGAGCGAATGCTGCTGGCGCCCGGTGCGACACTCGAGGTGCAACTGGTCGACGATCCAGCAGACGCGAAACAGACGGCAACAATCGCCAGCACCCGTTTTGTGGACCTGCACGGGCCGCCCTATACATTCGCCCTGCCCTACGATGTCTCACGCATCGAACCGGGCATGCACTATGGTCTGCGCGCAACGCTACGAGATGCGCATGGTCATCTGCTATTCGTCACTGACAAGCGCGTTCCACTCGTGCCAGGCAGCGCGTCGGTCGTAGAATTTCGGCTCGTGCGCGCCGACGCGCAGTGAGCGTTGGCCCGTCTAGCGAACGCTTCATCGGTCTCATGGGCGGCATCGCCCGCGTACCTGCGCGGGAACATGGCGGGCTCCGTATTCACCGCGGGCAGGCGATCCCAAACCACATAGACGAAATGCGCATCGAGCCGATCCGCAACGAGCCCCCTTTTTGTTGAAGACGGCATTGGTGTCGCGAATCAGCTTTATGGGGGCGCTCAAAGAAGTGCCGCGGTCGACCGAACGACTGACGAGCATGCTGTCAACCGAACCTGCCTATTGCGAAGTCGTGTCCGGCCGCACGCGGAACGACGACTTCGGCTTGCATAAGGCTCAATACGCGCCCATGAAATCCTTCTTGCCGATATCGATACCGTTGTGGCGCAGCAATGCGTATGCCGTCGTCACATGGAAAAGAAACTGCGGCAGGCCATAGTTGAGCAGATAGGCCTGTCCACTGAGTTTCCTCTCCTTCGGCGTTCCCGGACGCAGCATGATCTCGCGCTTCTCGCTGCCGTCGAACGCAGCGGCGTCGAGACTGGCGGAGAAAGCGAGCGTCTTCGCAATGCGCGCGTGCAGATCGGCGAACGTGGCTTCATTGTCTTCGTAGGCAGGCACATCCGCACCTGCGAGCCGGGCCGGTACGCTCTTGGCGAAATCGCACGCGATCTGCACCTGGCGCACGAGCGCAAACATGTCCGGAAACAGGCGTGCGTGCAGCAATGCATCCGGCTCGAATTTCTTCTCGGCCGCGTGGGCTTCGGCCTTGCTCAGACATTCGTCGAGCGCGACGAGCAACTGCTTGAACACGGGAACGGATGCGTCATACATCGACAGGCTCATGGGCAACTCTCAGTGTGGGGAGGCGCGGATGGTACAGCCTGCGTCGTTCGCCCTGCGCAATCGCGCTCCGCCCTCCCGATCTCACGTTCGCCCGGCATGCAGCCGGGCGAGGCGACTGGTCTCTCGAATCGCGCGTCAGCCCTCCAATCCGAGCTTTTCCGCTACGCCTGCCGCATACGCCGGATCGGCCTTCGCGAAATGCCCGAGCTGGCGCCGGACAATCGCTTCGGGCACACCTTGCATCGCGGCAGCGATATTGCCAAACAGCTGCTGCTGCTGATCGGCGTTCATGAGTCGGAAAAGATCGCCGGGCTGCCGGTAGTCATCATTGCCGATGCGATGGTCGTAGCGATCAGCATCACCGGAGATCCTCAGCGGCGGTTCCTTCACCGAAGGGTCTTCAACCGGACCACCGAACGAATTCGGCTCGTAGTTGACGCTACCGCCGCCGTTGTCTCCGAAACGCATGGCACCGTCTCTTGCGTAGTTGTGCACCGGGCAACGCGGCTGGTTCACCGGCAACTGCTCATGGTTCGCGCCCAGGCGATGGCGCGCGGCATCGGCATACGAGAAGAGGCGGAACTGCAGCACCTTGTCCGGGCTGAAACCGATGCCGGGGACGACGCTCGCCGGCGAAAAACTCGATTGCTCCACCTGCGCGAAATAGTTTTCCGGATTGCGGTTGAGCTCCATCACGCCAACCTCGATCAAGGGATAGTCCTTGTGCGGCCACACCTTGGTCAGGTCGAACGGGTTGTACCAGGTCGTTTCCGCGTCGGCTTCGGGCATGAGCTGCACATACATCGTCCACTTCGGAAAATCCTTGCGCTCAATGGCCTCGTACAGGTCGCGTTGATGCGACTCGCGATCCTCGCCGATGAGCTTTGCGGCTTCGGCATTGCTCAGATTGCGGATACCTTGCTGCGTCTTGAAGTGGAACTTGACCCAATGGCGTTCGCCGGCGTCATTCCAGACACTGAAGGTATGGCTGCCGAAACCGTGCATGTGGCGCAAAGTGGCGGGCAGTCCACGGTCGCTCATCAAAGTGGTGATCTGATGCAGCGATTCGGGCGATTGCGACCAATAGTCCCACATGGCAGTGGCACTGCGCATGTTCGTGCGCGGATCACGTTTCTGCGTGTGGATGAAATCGGGAAATTTGTACGGATCGCGGACGAAGAACACCGGCGTATTGTTGCCGACGAGATCCCAGTTGCCTTCCTCGGTGTAGAACTTCAGGGCGAAACCGCGCACGTCGCGTTCGGCATCCGCCGCGCCTCGCTCCCCCGCCACGGTAGAAAAACGCGCGAGCATCGGCGTTTGCATGCCGATCTTGAACACCTTCGCGCGCGTGTAGCGGGTGATGTCGTGGGTGATGGTCAACGTGCCGAATGCGGCCGAAGCCTTCGCATGCACGACGCGTTCGGGAATGCGCTCGCGGTTGAAATGTGCATGCTTCTCGAACAGCTGATGATCCTGCGCCAGCAGCGGACCGCGCGGGCCGGCGGTGAGGCTGTTCTGGTTGTCAGCCAGAGGAGCGCCGGCATCGGTGGTGAGGGTCTTGCGGTCGCTGCTCATGCTGCGGTCTCGTTGGCTGATGAATTCAGCCGCCAAGTTAAGGGACGAGATCGATTTGCGGAAGTCGATTGTTCCTATGCTTTCAGTAGCCCGGACCTATGGTGAGCCTGCCTCCCCGGAATGCAGGCAAGCAGGCGTTGGTGCGGCGATCGCGCAGGCACATTCCACACGATCGCGCGGCAGTGCCGTACTCTTTACGAAATGAATGACCTCAAGTACCTCGGCGGCTACAACGAAAGCACGCTCGCGCGCGTACGCGACCTGAACGCACAGGATCGCCTCGGTACGGTGCTGCGCGAGCGCTATGGGGACGCGCACCAGATACGCAGCGACAAAGCCTTGTTCCGCTACACGATCGAGCTCAAGGATCGTTTCATGCGCAAGACCGATCCGCTCGACAAGGTCATCTACGACAACAAGCTGCACGTTGTGCGCGATGCACTCGGCACGCATACGACGATTT
>JBDSXV010000050.1:0-22719 GCA_039926025.1 Dokdonella sp. | reverse complement strand
GCGCTTGCGTGCGCGTGAACAATACCGGGCCCTTGTTGCCGGCGACGATGCAGGAGCGTCTGTTCGAGTCGCTGGTATCGGTGCGCGAGCGTGCGGCGCGCAGTGGCGAGACGCCGCATCTGGGCCTCGGGCTGTATGTCGTGCGTCTGGTCGCCGAGCTGCATCGTGGCGTCGCCGCCGCCGGCAATCTTGCGAATGGCGAAGGGGTCACGTTCTCGCTGGCGATGGCGGGGATGCCGCGCCGACGTCTTGCGGATGGAGAAGCCGGGTGAACTGGAGCGGGTCGCACGCGTGCTGCGTCCCGTCAACGGGCAAGGTCGATCGCCGTCTTGCTCCATTCGAATACGCGCCCGCTGGATCCGCGCTTCGCGAGCATTCGAAAATCGAACGATTCCGCGCAAAGCGCGTCGCGTGGTGCGCCGATACCGGCGCCACCGGAAGTGAGCGCGATGATGGCAAACGCGAAATGGCGCATTGACTGTGCTCCCTGTTTCGCGAATCACCGGCTCGCCACGCGCCGCAACTTGCCTACGTATGTTATGACATGCACGCGAATCCGAAGCGCCAGTATCACGGCTGTGCGGTCGCATCGTCCTTCGCGCCCTGCTATCTTCGCGGCCCGCATGTCGACAGGTTCAGGCCGTGATCACGCAGGACGAATTCAACGCGCTTGCCGCGCAAGGGAACAACCGCATTCCGGTCGTGCGCGAGGTGCTGTCCGACCTCGACACGCCGCTGTCGGTGTACCTGAAACTGGCTGATGGTCCGTATTCCTATTTGTTTGAATCGGTCGAAGGCGGCGCGACCTGGGGTCGTCATTCGATCATCGGCCTGCCGTGCAGACGCGTGTATGTGCTGCGCGGAAATACCCTGACGATCGAGGATCTCGGCGAAGTCGTCGAGACGCGCGAACTCGCCGATCCGCTTGCCGAGATCGACAGGATCCGCGCGGCGTACCAGGTGCCGCAATTGCCGGACCTGCCTGCGTTCAGTGGCGGCCTGGTCGGCCATTTCGGGTTCGAGACGATCGGATGGATCGAGCCGCGACTCGCGCGCAGCGACCTGCGCGATGAACTCGGTACGCCGGATGCATTGCTTATGCTGTCCGAGGAAGTCGCGGTGTTCGACAACCTCAAGGGTCGGCTATATCTGATCGTACATGCCGACCCGGCGCAGCCGCAGGCGTATGCGCGCGCACGTCGGCGTCTGGATGAGCTCGCCTTCCGGCTGCGTCACTCCGGCTCCGGTTATCCGGACGTGCTCGATCCGAAGGCACTCGAAGAAACCGATTTCGAATCGAGTTTCACGCGCGAGCAATACGAGGCGATGGTCGAGAAGGCGAAGGAATACATCCGCGCCGGCGACATCTTCCAGGTGGTGCCGTCACAGCGCTTGTCGGTGCCATTCCGCGCGCGTCCGGTCGACGTGTATCGCGCGCTGCGCGCGCTGAATCCGTCGCCGTACATGTATTTCGTCGATCTCGGCAGAACCCAGATCGTCGGCTCGTCGCCGGAGATCCTCGTGCGCCTGAAGCAGGGCAAAGTCGTCGTGCGCCCGATCGCGGGCACCCGGCCGCGCGGGAAGACGAGCGAAGAAGATCTCGCCCTCGAGCGCGAATTGCTGGCCGATGAGAAGGAGCGCGCCGAGCACCTGATGCTGATCGACCTGGGTCGCAACGACGTCGGTCGTGTCAGCAAGACCGGCAGCGTGCAGCTCACCGAAAGTTTCGTGATCGAACGCTACTCGCATGTGATGCACATCGTCAGCCAGGTTGAGGGCGACCTGCGCGACGGACTTTCCTACATGGACGTGCTCAAGGCGACGTTTCCAGCCGGCACGGTCAGCGGCGCGCCGAAGATCCGCGCGATCGAGATCATCCAGCAGCTGGAACCGCACAAGCGCAACATCTACGCGGGCGCCATCGGCTATATCGGCTGGTGGGGCGACGCCGACACCGCCATCGCGATCCGTACCGCGGTGATCCAGGACGGCCGTCTGTACGTCCAGGCCGGCGGCGGTGTCGTGTACGACTCCGACCCGGCCAAGGAGTGGGAGGAGACGATGAACAAGGGCAGGGCGCTGTTCCGCGCGGTGGCGCAGGCGGCGAGTGGCCTTTGACGTCCCTCGACCTCAATAGCCAGCGAGGCGCCTGCCGAATAGATGCGCGCGATAGTTAGTGCACGAGCGAGGTATGTCTCGTTTTGGCAGGTCGATGTGCTTGACCTGGCATTCACCAAATTCGCCTGGGGCGGGTGAATTCAGCCTTCGGACTTGAGCCATCCTGCATGCGTCATCGCGGCAGAGGTGTCGAGCGATTTCCGCGAAACAATATCATCACGCCGTCGCCTGAAAAATCGAAGGCATCCGCGACAACGTCTGCAGCAAGCGCGTGGACCGACGCTGCGTGAATTCCGTCGGCGTGATGCCGAACTGGCGCCGGAACACATCGGTGAAATGGCTATGCGTGGCAAAGCCAAGGTGTTCCGCAATTCCGGCGAAATCCATCCATGAATCGGCGAGCAGCTGCAGGCTGGCGCGCAGACGCAGTTGTTGCAGGTAGCCGTGCAAGGTGAAACCGGTGACACGCTTGAAGGTGCGGCAGAGATATCCCGGCGAGCAATGCACGTGTTGCGCGATCTGCGCGACCGACAAAGGCTCCCAGTACTGTAGTGCCATGATCGTCTTCGCTTCAGCCGCGATCGTCCATTGCCTGCGCATGCTCGCTGCATTCATCTTCTTCGTCGACTGGCGCGGTCGATCCCAGAAACGGCTTGCCGATTGCAGAACCGCCTCGACGAGGTGGATGACGTATTCCTCGATCGCGAGGATCGGTAGTTCGCTGTTGTCCTGCGTCGCCATGAAGAGCGAGCGCTGCGCGAGGTAGATCTTCGGCGCCATCGGCGCAAACGGCTGCCGGAAGATTTGGTTCGTTTCGGCATGTCGGCTGTCGACGTACGGCGCTGCTATTTCCCGCAGCAACTCGGGTGACACGGCGATCCAGTCGCTCTGGTCACCCTCGACGCTGACCGGATGCCGGTCGTAGGTGTCGCCAACGTTGTGCAGGCTCACTAGATTCGGCGTGCAGATTTCGCTGCGCCAATGTTCCTGTGTGAGGCGCACGCTGGTGCGCGGAAACACGATGTACGGACACGTTTGCGGACCGCCGCCGAGGAATTGCGGGTGCTCGACGGGGCAGCGGAATTCGCCGATACCGATAAGCGATGAGCGCTGCAAAATGCGTTCGACCGGTGTGAGGTTGATGGCGAATGCGCCACCGACATCACGTTTCCGGCTTGCCATGGCCGCACGCGCCATGTTTCCGCTCGCGTTCTCGCTCATGCCCCTGTTCCGCCCTCAAAAAGCTGTTTCCGGAAAAATCATCCGCTCGTCGAGCCACTCTACGCCGACCAGGCGCGCGCCGCGTAGGTCCAAAGTCAGGCATTGAGGCAGTACCAAAACCGAGCATTTTTCTGACAGCGCTCGCGAGCGCGCTATGCAAAATTTGCCGACGGGGACCTGATAGGGAAGGACGGGTCGCGTTGCTGCTATTGCGCAGCGGCGTGTCTGCTTTCACGCGCTGGCACCAACGCGAGCGGATGGTCTCTCGCTTTTCCGTGAAACGCAGAGCGCTGCCGGTCCGCAACAGGAATCACGCGCAAGGGTTTCGCGAAGCACTGCACATCGACCTCGAACACATCGTGATGAACCCACTACGGCGCAAAACCATGCACTTCGAATTCGAGCATCTTGCGGAAGGCAGCAAGCAGGAAATCACTGACCTCGATCGAGGCCACCGTGGCGACGTCCTGCGCATCCTGATGGGTGCCGGCCGCGGTTGTGTCCTGTACGGCAAGACGGCGCCGGTGACGCTGCTGGTGCCATTGAAGGGACGTTTGCAGGTCTCCGGGGTCGATTCCACGCACACGATAGCGCCTGGTCAATTGCTTGTCGTCGAGGGCGACCAGAGCGTGCAGCTGCTTGGTCGTGGTCCTGCGGTGTGGGTTGCGTTGCTGGCTTCGACGCGATCGTGGTGTGGGTTGACCGCTGTCGAGTCGACACTGCATGCACCGGAGCCGGCACTCCTGCCTGGCCCGCACACGGCCGACCATCTGATTCGTCGAGGCATCATCGCAATGGTCCGCGCGGCGTCCCAATCTCGCCAGGATCCCTTGGCGACGCAGGCGGCGACGGCGTCCGTTGCTGCCGCCATCGACGATCTGCAAACGGAATTCGACGAGCTGATCGAACGTTGTCCAGGTCGCACGCATGCGCAACGACGCAGCGTATTCCTGCGGCTGCATCGCGTGCGCAACCTGATGGTGTCGAGCTGCCACCTCGAACTCGATCTTGGCGAATGCGCGCGCAGGGCGAGCTATTCGCCGTGTCACTTCATTCGCGCCTTCAATGCCGTGTACAGCGAAACACCGCATGCGGTGCTGGTCGAGCAACGGTTGCGGCGGGCGCACCGCCTGCTCAACAGCAGTGTGCTGGCGATCACCGAAGTCGCGCGCATCAGCGGTTTCGAGGACCGCTGCGCCTTCGCTCGCTCGTTCAAACGGCGCTTTGGCATGACCGCGACCGACCTGCGCGGCGAGCGGCACGCATCGCTGCGGGCGGTCGCGTGAGCCCGAAGCAAGGCTACTGAATCCGGGCGCGACATGGGCGCGATTCATGGCTGCGAAGTTCTTCGTTCACGCTTTCCGGCAACGGCATTCAAAAGCCGTCGCCGGGGACGAAGGTTCACCTTTAAACATTGGTTCTGGCCGGTCGTGGATCTCCGGCCGTGACGACTTCAGCAACAGGAGAAATTCATGAGAAATACACTGCTCCGACAATCGATCCGGCAGGCACTCAATACGCGTGCCAGCCTCACGAAGACGCCGACGAGCGTCGCCTCATTGGCCGCTCTCGCGGCTTTCGCCATCACCGCTCTGCCTGCCACCGCGCAAGATGTGGCTGCCGACCAGAACAGCCAGAAGCTCGAAACCATCACGGTGACTCGTTCAAACATCCGTCGCGTGGATATCGAAACGTCCAATCCTGTCGTCACCATCGATCGCGCCGCGATCGAAAAGACCGGCAAGTTGACCCTCGGCGATCTCGTGCAGTCGCTGCCCGCGGTTACCGGTCCGAACACCAACCCGCAAGTCAATAACGGGGGCGGCACCGGCGGATCGTCGATAGGTCTGCGCGGCCTGGGGTCGACTCGCACGCTCGTTCTCATCAACGGTCACCGTTACCTTACCGGCGATCCGAATGCGATTCCCGCGAACATGGTTGAGCGCATCGAAGTCCTGACCGACGGTGCTTCGTCGGTGTATGGCTCGGATGCGATCGCAGGCGTCGTGAACTTCATTCTGCGTAGCGACTATCAGGGTGCGGAGTTCTCGACCGACTACGGCATTTCCGATCGTGATGATGGCGTCAGCAAGGGCTACCAGTTCACGTTTGGCCAGAGCTCCGACAAGGGCAGCATCATGGCCGGCATCAGCTACAAAAAAATCGACGGTGTGCTCGCCGGTCACCGAGATTTCTCACGAAACTCGGTTTCGCTCTACGGCACCAATGGCGCTGGTCCGTCCGCGCCGCAGCCGCCGACAGCGAATATCGGCGGTTCGACGTCGTCGGAGTTCGGCCACATCCAGGTGCCCGCCGCGCTGCAAGGACAATTTGGATGCGGATATGTCGCGCGAAATCCGGGCTCCAGCGGCCAGAATCTTGCCACCGACTACCACTGCTACCGCAACAACGCAGGGGCCGCCGGTCCGAGTGACAAGTACAACTATGCGACGGTCAATCTGATCATGACGCCGCAGGAACGCACTGGCCTGTTCCTCAACGGCAACTACAAGCTCGCGGACAATGTCGAAGCGTATCTGTCGGTGATGCACAGCAAGACAGCGGCCGCGTTCCAGCTTGCACCGGCCATCTACGGCACTGCAGGTGGCGCGGTCATCTCCAAGGACAGCTATTACAACCCGTTCGGGGTCGACTACGTCAAGGGCGGCAACCAGCTTTCCAGCCGTCTGGTTTCGGCGGGTAACCGCGGCGCCAACGCCGGGCGCAATGATGACTGGGTGTCCACTGGCTTCAAGGGCACATTCAACATCTGGAACGAGCAGCAGTGGAATTGGGACTTGGGCTACGAGTTCGGACATACGAGCACGAGCACGATCACCAGCGGCCTACCGAACACCAATACTCTGAACATGGGGACGGGGCCGTCGTTCCTCGACACTGACGGCGTCGTCAAATGCGGCACGCCGGGGCATGCGGTCGCGAGCTGTACACCGTTCAATCCGTTTGACCTGGCAGATCCGAACACCGTTGCACAATTGCGCAAGGCGGCATCGCCAGCAGTCAACAGCAGCTCTCTGACAGAAACGGTCAAACGCCTGGATTTCAACGGTCCGCTGTTCGATCTCCCGGCCGGCAGCGTGCAGCTGGCGATCGGTGCGAACTATCGCACTGAGTACACACACTCCTACGTCGACACTTCGCTGATCATCAATCCGGCGACGGGCAATTGCGTCCTCGGCAGTCAGTGCGGATCGGCACTGCAGGGTGGCTACAACGTCAAGGAAACGTATGCGGAATTGTTCGTGCCGATCCTCAAGGATCTGCCGTTCGTGCATGCGTTGAATGTGACGATCGGAGATCGCTATTCCAAGTACAGTTCGTTCGGCAGCACCAGCAATGCGAAACTTGCAGTCGAGTGGCGTCCAATCGAAGACTTGCTGTTGCGCGGCACGACGTCGAACGTATTCCGCGCCCCGACTGTCAGTGATGTGTTCGCGGGCGCCGCGAGCAATGCGCCGAGGCTGTCGAGCGATCCTTGTGACCACTACACGGGTGGCAACAACCCGGCGTGCGTGAACGTGCCGACCGACGGCAGCTTCGTCAACCATGACGTGGCGCAGTCGCTGCAAAGCGCCGGTATCGTCTCGGGTGCGGCGTACGCAGGTATTCCGATTGGCCCCGAACTCGGCAAGTCATTCGACTTCGGTGTCGTGTACGACCCGCATTGGCTGGAAGGCCTGTCGGTCAGCGCCGACGTATGGCGCATTTATCTCAACAACAACATCACGGCACTCGGCGCGCAGAGCGTGCTGAACGTGTGTTCCGGCGGCCTGGTGGCGTTCTGTCCGCTGATCCATCGATTTGCCAGCGGGCCGAACCAAGGCCAGATCGACAATATCCTCGAGCCGACGGTCAACCTTGGTCGCGTCGATGTTGCGGGTACCGATTTCGCGTTGAACTATCGCCTGCCGGAGTTCTCGTTCGGCCGCTTCAACCTGTCGTTGAACGCGACCTACACGAAAAAGTACGACATCAATACCGCGCCAGGCTCGGCGGCAAACTCGAACTATCACTATGCAGGTCATTACCTGTCGTTCGGTTCCTCGCAGGCTGCTGCGTGTCCGCCGCCCGCCGGTGCGGGCACTTGCCTGTTCCCGCGCTGGCGGGCGCAAAGCCAGGTCGGCTGGCAACTGGGTTCGTTCGACGCCTCATGGGGCATGCGCTACATCGGCCGCTTCCGCATGGGCTCGCCGTCGCCGTCGCAGGACCTGTTTCCGGCTGGCACCTGCTACTTCGGCTCGTATTGCACGCTCAACGGCCTGTTCTACAACTACGGCGCGACTGTCTATCACGACATCCAGTTCGGCTACAACATCGAGCCGATCAACGCGCGCATCGACGTCGGTGTGAACAACCTTGGCGACAAGCAACCGCCTGTCGTGTACTCGAACAACACCAACAATGCGAACACGGATCCGGTCGATTTCGACCTGATGGGCCGCTACTACTGGGGCCGCATCACCGTGAAGTTCTAGCAAGGTCGACACAAGGTCGCGCACATGGCGCGACCTTGTGCTGTCGGGAAATGAAAAGCGCGACGTCCAACGACCAATCACGTCGGCACTGTCGCGCGCTCACGTCATCCAGCGCCAAGGCAGCGACATCACTCCTCAACAGGCGATCCAATGATCCTCATGAGCACAGTCTTCACAGTCGCAGCCACACTGGCGAATACAGCGCCCGCGGCGGCTCCCTCGCCGAGCGCCGCAACCGCCGCGGCAACGGCGCAACCGGCTCCGCCACCCGCCTGCCTGACGTCCGAATACCGCCAGTTCGATTTCGGGATCGGCGCCTGGGACGTCGTCAATACCAAGGACGGCACACCAGCGGGTTCAAGCCTCATCGAGAAAATCTACCGCGGTTGCACCATTCGCGAAAACTGGAATGAGCCCGACATGAGCGGCGGAAGCCTCAACACCTATGTCGCCACCGACAAGCAATGGCACCAGACCTGGACCGACTCACAGGGCACCTGGCGCGAATTCGTCGGTGGTCTCGTCGACGGGAAAATGGTGCTGGTCTGGAAACATCCGAGCCAAAAAACGCCGGGCGTCACCGTTCAGGAGCGGATGATTTTCACGCCCAATCCGGACGGCACGGTTCGACAATATTCGGATGCGTCCAAGGATGGAACGAATTGGATCGAACGTTACGACTACACCTATAAGCCCAGTGCAAAGCGGTGAATGTCCGATTCACCGTCGTCGCGGTCGCCATGAGGCGGGTCTCCCTGCAGGTTGCCAGCATGGTCCTGCTCTTCTCGAAAGAGATTTCGGCTGCCATTGAAAGCGCGGCAACCGTTGTCGCCAAACCCACGGTGCATGTCGGCGACGCGATCATGGACGGGAGCATCCTCTCCGAGTACGACAATGTGTGGCGCGTCCGCGTCCGCTACAACGACGGCCGCATCGATGATCGCGGCTTGTCGAGCGACCACGTGAGATTCAGGCAAATCGACGGCAAGCGATACCTCACACGAACCGAGGGCACCACCGCGGTCATCGGCAAGCCCGGCGCGATGCCGACGAGCGGCTATTCCATGACGTTCAACGTGTTCGACCCGACCACGTTGAAGCCCCTGATCGGCGAGAGTCGTTCTTCGACAGGCGATGCGATCACGCGCACCTTCGATGGCGCGCACGTATCGACGCGGACGCGACCGGCACCCGGCGCCGCGGACAGCGTCGTCGACAGCGATACAGCCGAGGCGGTGTTCGACGTCGAAGGCGGCATGACCGGGCTCCTGCTCGCATCGTTGCCGCTTCGGTCCGGATACATTGCCGTGCTTGCCGGCATGGGCGACGTTGGCATGACAACGACACCGATCCACGTCGTCGGCGAGGAAACCATCCAAGCGGGACACGTGGGGAAGCGGAAAACCTGGGTCGTCGAAATCGGTGCCAGCCCTTCAAAGACGACCTACTGGGTCAGCAAGACGGTACCGTATGTGATTCGCGTGACGGTGAAAGCGAGCAATGCCGTTGCGTCGTGGGAGATGCTGCCCTGAGCCATCGCGCGGGCGAATGGAAAGCTGCGGTCGCGGGAACCTTCGCCGCGATCACGGCTCACCTGGCGCGGCGGATTCACCTCGTGCATCGTTGAGGTGCCGATACTGCGGTCCGGTGTTGCTGCAGAAGTGGAGGCGGTCCTGTCGAAGCCGATGTCGGCCGCCTCCGGGGGCGGCCATCGGATGCCGATGCGGTTCGCCGCGTCTTGCCGACCATTCCATTCCATAACGCTGCACGGCCACGCCATCAAGTCGGCTTTGTCGTCCGCGGGCTGCGCTATGATCGCAACCCGCGCGCGCACGCGGCCGCCCCCGCGGCAGCGCTCGACGCCCGAACAGCACGCGCGTCGCTCACTGCAGCGTACGGCAAAGGCAATCCGGTCCGGTATCGAGTCCCGCCATGCTCCTGATGATCGACAACTACGACAGTTTCACCTTCAACCTCGTGCAGTATTTCGGGGAGTTGGGCGAAAACGTGCGTGTGATCCGCAACGACGAGATGACGCTGTCCTCGCTGCGCGCGTTGAATCCTTCGGCGATCGTGATTTCGCCGGGCCCCGGCACGCCGGACGACGCAGGCATCTCGCTGCAGGTGCTGGAAAAGCTTGCCGGCACAATTCCGATCTTCGGCGTGTGCCTGGGCCACCAGGCGATCGGCCAGGTGTTCGGCGGCAAGGTCGTGCGCGCGAAGCAGATCATGCACGGCAAGACTTCGCTGATTCACCACGATGGGCGCGGTGTCTTCCGTGATCTTCCGAATCCGTTTGAAGCGACGCGTTATCACTCGCTCGTGGTGGAGCAATCGTCGCTGCCTGATTGTCTCGAAGTATCGGCATGCACGCGGCATGCGGACGGCTCGATCGACGAGATCATGGGGTTGCGCCACAAGACGCTTGCCGTCGAGGGCGTGCAGTTCCATCCGGAGTCGATCCTGACCCAGCATGGCCACGACTTGCTGCGAAATTTTCTGGGTCACGCGCTGCCGCAGGCCGCATAGCGGGAGATCAGGAATCTCATGAAGATTCTCCGGACATTCCCGGCTGGCGCCATCGTGATGCTTGCGTCAGCCTGCGCTACCCATCCGCCATCGCGCACGAGCGAGCTTGTGTTTGAAGGTCAGGCAACGCCGTTCCTGCCCGGCATCGTGTCTTCGGAGTATTCCGAAGTCCGCGCCGCGATCAGTCGCGATGGCGCGACCGTACTCTGGGGCAGCACGAATCGTCCCGGCGGACCCGGAGGCTGGGACATCGGGATGAGTCATCGTCGCGAAGGGCAATGGAGCGCGCCGGTCGCCGTGTCGTTCGACACGCCGAACAAGGAGTTCGATCCGGCATTCAGCAGTGACGGAGCGCAGGTGTACTTCTTTTCCAATCGTCCCGGCGGCTTCGGTGGCGATGACATCTGGTCTGTCGCCTTTGATCGGCGCACGGGCGCATTCGGCGTACCCGTGAATCTCGGTGCCGCGGTGAATTCCGCAGGCGACGAATGGGCGCCAACGCCGATGCCGGGCGGCAAGGGCTTGTTGTTCGCGACCAATGGCCGTGGTGGCCAGGGGCGTCACGATCTCTTCACGAGTGCCTGGCGCGATGCTGCCTGGCAGTCGGCGCAGCCACTGCCGGGCGAGGTCAATTCCGTGGGCGACGATTTCGACGCGGCCTTCGTGGCCGATGGCCGCTTCCTCGTGTTCGCGCGCTCGGACGACGTCGACAATGCGCCGATCGCACTATGGTCCGCCACGCGTGAAGGCGATCGCTATGTCCATCCGCAAAAGCTCGACACGCGCATCAATGTCGAAGGCGGCTGGATACTCGGGCCGTCGACTGACCCGACCCGTCCGGACAGCCTGTTGTTCTCGGGCTTGCGCAGCGATGCCGGGCTCGGCAAGTTCGATATCCATGCGATCCGCTACCGCCTGCTCCGTCATTGAGGGATTCGCCGGATTTTGGTGTGGCGCGTTTCAACGCTATCCTGCGCGCCTGCCGCCACCGGACCCGGACATGTCGATCACCCCGCAGGAAGCGTTGCAACGAACCATCGAGCATCGCGAGATCTTCCACGACGAGATGGTCGACCTGATGCGTCAGATCATGCGCGGCGACGTGTCGCCGACGATGGTCGCGGCGCTGCTTACCGGATTGCGCGTCAAGAAGGAAACGATTGGTGAGATTGCCGGTGCCGCGCGCGTCATGCGCGAACTGGCAGCCAGCGTCGATGTCGGCGAACAGGACAACTTCGTCGATATCGTTGGTACCGGCGGCGATGGCGCGCACAGCTTCAATATTTCGACAGCGGCGATGTTCGTTGCGGCTGCAGCCGGTGCCAAGGTCGCCAAACACGGCAACCGCAGCGTGTCCTCGAAATCCGGCAGTGCGGACGTGCTCGAAGCGCTGGGCGCGAGGATCGATCTCGACGCTGGACAAGTTGCGCGCTGCTTCAAGCAAAGCGGAATCGGCTTCATGTTCGCGCCGAACCATCACCCGGCGATGAAAGTGGTCGCTCCGGTGCGACGCGAGCTGGGCGTGCGTACGCTGTTCAACATCCTGGGTCCGCTGACCAATCCGGCTGGCGCGTCGAGCATCCTCATGGGCGTGTTTCATGCGGACCTCGTCGGCATCCAGGTGCGCGTACTGCAGCAGCTCGGCGCGCGACGTGCGCTGGTGGTGTGGGGGCGCGACGGCATGGACGAGATTTCGCTTGGCGCCGCGACCAAGGTCGGCGAATTGCGCAACGGCGACGTGCGCGAGTACGAAATCGAGCCGGAGGATTTCGGCCTCGTGATGGCATCGAGCCGCAACCTGCGCGTCGCCAACGTCGAAGAATCGAAGAAATTACTGCTGGAGGCGCTCGACAACACGCCCGGCATCGCACGCGACATTGTCTTGCTCAATGCCGGCGCGGCGCTGTATGTGGCCGGCGTGGTCGATTCGATACGTGACGGTGTCGCGCGCGCGCGCGCCGTGGTCGCCAGCGGCGCGGCGCTGGCGAAGATGGAAGAATTCGTTCGCACCACCAGTGAAATAGCCGGCGGCTGAATCCTGTTTTCGCAGGAAGCGGCTTCAGCCGCGACGACCGCCATTGCAGCTGAAGCGGCTCCTGCAAAATCCCTCACATGTTTGCGAATCCAGAATCCTGCAAATGACCGACATTCTTCAACGCATCCTCGCGCGCAAGGTCGAGGAAATCACCGCACGCAGCCAGCAGGTTTCGCTGGCGGAGCTGTCCGCGCGCGTCGCCGATCTGCCACCGACACGCGGATTCGCCGCAGCGATCGAAGCGAAGATCGAGGCGGGCTTGCCCGCGGTGATCGCCGAGATCAAGAAAGCCAGCCCTTCGCAAGGTGTGATCCGTGCCGATTTCGATCCCGCCGCGATTGCAACGAGTTACGCGGCGGCCGGTGCCGCCTGCCTGTCGGTGTTGACCGATGCGGATTTCTTCCAGGGCAGCGAAGCATATTTGCAGCAGGCGCGAAGTGCCTGCGATCTGCCGGTGCTGCGCAAGGATTTCACGATCGATGCATACCAGGTGTACGAGGCGCGCGCGATCGGTGCCGACTGCATCCTGCTGATTGTCGCGGCGCTTGGCGACACGTCATTGCTCGAACTCTCCCTGCTCGCGGCGGAGCTTGACCTCGACGTGCTCATCGAAGTGCATGACGAAGCGGAGCTAGAACGCGCGCTGGACATTCCCGCACCACTGATCGGCATCAACAACCGCAACCTGCGCACGTTCGAGACCTCGCTCGACACGACCCTGCATCTGCGAACGCGCGTTGGAGACGAGCGCGTGCTGGTCACCGAGAGCGGCATCCATACGCCGGCCGATGTGGCGCGCATGCGTGACGCCGGCATCGGCGCGTTCCTGGTGGGCGAAGCGTTCATGCGCGCGCACGATCCAGGTGCCGAACTCACGCGCCTGTTTTTTCCGGACTGACATGGATGCGCAGGTGGCGGAAGTCGCGTCGGACGTCGACGCGATGTCGAACGCGCAGCGCGTCGTGTTGTTCGATTTCGACGGCGTGCTGGTGCGTGGCGACGCGTTCACGAAGTTCATGCGTGCGCGCTATTCGCGCGCATGGTGGCGTGTCCTGCCGCTGCTGATGCTGACTCCGCTCCTGCTGCTCCTTGCGCTCACCTCGCGCGGACGCCGCTCGATCGTAAAGCTCGTCGTCGTCTGGGCTTTGGTCGGTCTCGACGAGAAGGCGTATCGCGCGCTGGCCGACCGGTTCGGTCGCACGCTGGCACGCGATGCGCGTCACTTCTCACGCCCCGCGTTCGCGGTTCTCAACCAGCATCGTCGAGCCGGCGATCGCGTGCTGGTCGTGACCGGCTGCGAGGAGACGCTCGCGCGCGCGATCCTCGACGAGCTCGGTTTGTCCGAAATCGAATTGGTTGCCTCACGCGTGATGCCGGGACGCTTCGGTCCGCGCGTCGCGGTACGCAATATCGGTCGCGAAAAGTTGCGCCAGCTCGCGCTGCGTGACGTGCATCCCGAATGGGATGTCGCCTACAGCGATTCGCTTGTCGACTTGCCGATGCTCGCGGGTGCCCGCGCCGCGGTGGTCGTGAATCCCTACCGCGGCATGCTGGCGCGGGCGCAGGCACGCCTCGGAGCACGTGTCTCCGCCGTGGACTGGGCCTGAATCAAGCTGCGACCGGCCCGATGCGCGTGCTGGGAGGTTGGGATCGGAGTTCCGGTCGGGAATGTTCACCTGGCGGGTGCTGACCAGCGGCGAAAGACCGTTCTCGACCCAACGCAGACATCGCCAGATATTGGCGAATTCGCCCAACTAAACAGGTATCGCCACTTGGCGTTAGAAGCAAGCGACTCGGCTTGAGCATCGCGACGAGTTCGTCTCAGCCTTCACCCGACTTGCCGTGACTACTTCCACTTCGCCGATTCGTCGACGCCCGCGGGACGACCGGGGCGTGGCCGCGGCGCATGGGCCCAGAGGAGGCACTCTTTCATTCCATTTCCCTTCGCCAGGGGTAGGATGTATGTCCAGCTGATGCCCGAGGGTGGCGCCGATGAAAATGTTTTGCGAATTCTGCCTCGCTGCGGCATTGCTCGGCTTCGCCCCTGGCGTGCTGGCGTCTCCGACGATCGAGCTCAAGGATGGTAGCCGCATCGCGGGCGAGATCCAGAGCATCGAGAATGGGGTGTACACCGTGCTCTCGCCCAGCATTGGCACCGTGCATGTCGCGCAGTCGAACATCGCGCGGATCGTGTACGGCGGCGACGTCTTGAATGCGGCGGATTCATCAGGCAAATCGTCGGCGCGAGACGACGCCTTGACCCACGACATTCAGCAACTGCAGACGCGTCTGGTGCAGGATCCCGCGGCCATGCAGTCGATCAAGAGCCTTGAGTCCGATTCGCAGATCCAGGCTCTCCTGAACGATCCGGCCATCGTCAAGGCCATTCAGGAAGGGGACTATACGAGCCTCCTCGCCAACCCGAAGATCCAGGCATTGGAAGGAAACGAGCATTTGAAACAACTGTTGCAGCAGCAAGCGCACTAACCGAACAAAGGGCCAGAATCGGGTTTGCGCGCGCGCAGCTCATTTACTCGATGAGTGAACGATGGTTTGCCGGCAACCCTCAGCCACGCAGTGACTACTTCTGGCCGCAAACCGCCAGCCGTCCGAGGGCGATCGGACTACGGTGGTCACCCACCGCGTGCTGATCACGGAATGCAGGAACTTCTGTTTACGGTGAGCCGAACCGCGACGCTCAAACCGCTTGTGTGCAAGCGCGCACGAAGCGGATCGACGCATGCATGCCAGGCTTTGGTCATTGCACGGCAATGGCGCAGAAGCACAGGGCATACTTCGGAGCCTGCATCGCAGACTTCGACGGCTGCACGAAAAACTTGCTCACGTGCAAGCCTGACATTGGACTGTCGAACCGCCGACTTCGACGCATCGAAGCGTTGATTTGCGCGCGCCCATCATCGACTTGGACGCGCGCACCATCGGGTAAGGACGGGGAAGTGCCGCCTTGCAACACTGCAGGGCAAAGCTCGAAACATCCGAACCAGGATGCTGCGGTGCCCGAAGTATTCGCTTGGACAGTCCATGTTCGGCGTGCACATGCGCACCCTCCTGGTGCAGCGTTGCAAGCGTTTCGTTGAGTGGCCGAAGGTTTACTTGCGCGGTTCGATGTTGCGCGTCGACGGATCGAAGTCGCGCGTGATCCGCTCGAACGATGGCGTGCGCGAACCGATTCATTTCGTGCGCCGTTGCAGCGATGTCTCAAGTTCGCCGGCGTCGGGGAGCGCGCACACGGCGTAGGAAGTGTTCACGGGCGCCGGCAGCACCCGTGCGCCCGGCATACCATTCATCCATGCCGGCGCGCGGTGCAGTTCGCGATCAATTTTTGGCGGCAGATATGCCTCGGCGTGCAGGGCGCGTCTCAGAGCATCATCTTGCGGCCCTGCGCGTCAACCAGCGAGATCGAAATGTGGCCGCTGGCGGCGAGGTCGCAGTACATCATCGCGTCCGCTGCTGGTGTGGCGACGATGAACATTGCGCTTTCGGCATCGCCGATGGCGCTCAACACGTGCAGATCGGCCGTGGCAAGCGCATTGCCGGCGTCGGCAAGGCGTTTGCGACAGAGGGCGAGCACTGCTTGTTTGCGCTGGGCTTCGGTGGCGAGTTGGTCGGCCAGCGGCGGCTCGGCGAGCCAGCCCTGCCACTCACCGGTGTCGAGCGCACGACTGAGGGTGACGTCCACCAGTCTGGATTCCGCATCGGCTTCCTGCGCGGGAAAAAACACGGCATAGGTACAGCCGTCGTCGCTGAACTGGATTTCGCGTGTGTCGCGCAAGGCCCGGCGCACGGTCACCGGCATGTTCCGCCCGAGGGGCGAGTGCAACGAATCGAGCAGGGACTCCAGCAGTGCGAGCGTCGCCGACCATTGTTCGGCATCGAAATAGCCGCGCAGGCTCAGTTGCAGACCGTTGCCGGCTGACGCAGTCAGTTGGGCATGCACGAGCACGTCGTCGCGGGCAGGGACATCGAGGACCCGGCTGTACAGCTCGGGCAGGCTCATGACCACACCATCGCGGCGGACGCTGAGGCCGAGGTCGCGCAGTCGCGCTTCGATGGCCTGCGGGTGATCGAGCAGGCGCGCGGTCACGATCACTGCAAATCCGTTGGCGACAGGTTCAAGACAGTCCGCTGCGCACGCGTGCCCATCATGGGCTGCACGAAATCGCGTGCCGCGGCTCAATGCAAGCCGAGCACCACGATC
The DNA here is from genome assembly GCA_039926025.1 of Dokdonella sp. Taxonomy (GTDB): domain Bacteria; phylum Pseudomonadota; class Gammaproteobacteria; order Xanthomonadales; family Rhodanobacteraceae; genus Dokdonella_A. The sequence continues at coordinate 6,101 of JBDSXV010000050.1, read as the reverse complement.
GTCTTGCCGGCCACGTCGATCATGCGCTGCTCTTCAAGCTGCTTGAGCACGCGGCCGACCATCTCGCGCGAACAACCGACGATGCGGCTGATTTCCTGGCGCGAGATGCGGATCTGCTTGCCTTTGGGATGGGTCATCGCATCCGGTTCTTCGGTCAGGTCGATCAGGGTCTTGGCGACGCGGCCGGTGACGTCCATGAAGGCGAGGCGGCTGACCTTGCGCGAGGTGTGCAGCAGGCGGTTGGTCAGCTGCGAGCCGATCGCGAACAGGATCTTCGGGCATTCCTCGCGCAGCGGGCCTTCGAACAGGTTGAACATGCGTTCGTAGCCGATCTCGGCCAATTCGCAGGGCGTGCGCGTACGCACCATGACTTCGCGACGCGGTGTCTCGACGAAGAGACCCATTTCGCCAATGAATTCGCCGCGATTGAGGTAGGCGAGGATCAGTTCGCGACCTTCCTCGTCTTCCGAGGACACCGTCAGCGAACCATCAATGACGTAGTAGAGGATATTGGCCGAATCACCGGGTCGGATGATGGCGGTCTTGCTGGCGTAGCGACGGCGATGACAGGCGCTCAGGAAGCGTTCCATCGCGGCGCGATCCGGCGTCAGCATCGCCGGCGCCTGAACGCGGTTCACCTCGCGCTGCAGCATGTAACGAAAATCGGCGATCTTGCCTTGCGCTTCCACTACGCCCCCTTCAAGTCCGGTTGCGGCATGGCTGCCGCTTCTTGACGGAACACGTGAAATTTCACGCGTTTGCGAACCCGTCTTGGATGGACTCGTTACATCTTATTGCATATTGGCTATTGCGTCACACGCCTTGTGTCGGAGCGTTCCGCCCTCAGCGGTTTCATCGCGTTGCGGCATGGCCCATAATCCGCGACCCCGGCAAGGTGGCTGAAACATCCGTCCGGCATCCTGTCGCGTCCTGTACGCCCGCATCGAGGTAAACGTCGTGGTCAAACCGATTCCGCGCCTGCAATTGCAGGGTTTCAACAATCTGACCAAGGCGCTCAGCTTCAACATCTACGACATCTGCTATGCGGTGTCGGAAGACCAGCGTCGGCGCTACATCGAGTACATCGATGAGCAGTACGACGCTGACCGCCTGACCCAGATCCTGACCGACGTCGCCGAGATCATCGGCGCGAACATCCTCAATGTCGCTCGCCAGGACTACGATCCGCAGGGCGCCTCGGTCACAATCCTGATTTCCGAGCATCCGGTGGTCGACAAGCTCGGCCGCGACATGATTTCGGACGCCGTCGTCGCGCACCTGGACAAGAGCCACATTACCGTCCACACGTATCCGGAAACGCATCCACACAACGGTATCGCCACCTTCCGTGCGGACATCGACGTCGCCACCTGCGGCGTCATCTCGCCGCTGCGCGCGTTGAACTACCTGATCGACAGCTTCGAGTCGGACATCGTCACGATGGATTACCGCGTGCGCGGCTTCACTCGCGATGTGAAGGGTCGCAAGCACTACATCGACCACAAGATCAACTCGATCCAGGACTATCTGGCCAAGCACATCCGGCAGAAGTACGAGATGTTCGACGTCAACGTCTACCAGGAAAACATCTTCCACACGAAGATGCACGTGAAGGACTTCGACCTAGACACCTACCTGTTCGAGGCTCAGGCCGATGATCTTTCGTTCAAGGAGCGCCAGCGCATCGAGCAGTTGCTCAAGCGCGAGATCGAGGAACTCTTCCACGGTCGCAACCTGATGTAACGACTGGAGCCCGGCCATTGCAGCAGTGTGGTTGCGGTGCGCGCGGGTGGAAATACCCTGCGCATGGTGACTAATGGCGGATGCGCGCGCGGCGCCGGATGCTAGCGTTGCCCCGGTGCAGGATTCGCGCGAATCCTGCCATTCCTCGACCGGAGTATCGCTATGAAGGCTCGCATGGCCACGTTGCTGTGTGTCGGAATCCTCGCGGCCTGTTCCGGCCCGCAGGCGCCGCAAAGTGTTGCGACGCCTGCCGTTCCAGCGACCGCGCCTGCCCCGCCAGCGCTGGTCTCCGGTATCGAAAAAAGCAACATGGATACGGCGACGCGCGCGCAGGACGACTTCTACCGCTACGTCAACGGCCATTGGCTGGACACCACCGAGATCCCGGCCGACAAGCCTGCCTACGGCTCGTTCACCAGGCTCAGCGACGATGCGAGCGAGAATCTGCGCAAGATCATCGATGAGTCCGCCAAGGCCGCTCCGTCTGCCGTCGACATCGACCAGCGCAAGATTGGCGACCTGTATGCCAGCTTTCTCGACGAGCCGACGATCGAGGCAGCTGGCGTCAAACCGCTGCAAGCAACGTTCGCGCGCATCGATGCGATGAAGGGCGGCAAGGACATTGCGATCCTGATGGCCGAATTCGGGCGCTCACTGGCGCAGCCGGGTACGTTCGGCCCCGCACCGACGCTGCCGTTCAACATCCTCGTGCATCAGGACAACAAGGATGCGACGAGGTACATCGCCGACCTGCAACAGAGCGGGCTCGGCCTGCCTGATCGCGACTACTACCTCAAGGACGACGACGCCAAGCTCAAGGGCATCCGCACTCAGTACCAGGCCTTCCTTGAGAAGATCCTCGGCATGAGCGGGGACACGCAGGCTGCGAAGACGGCGAAGGACATCCTCGTCCTCGAAACCGCGTTGGCCAAGGCGCAATGGACCAAGGTGGAGACGCGCGACCCGATCAAGGGCTACAACAAGACCGAGATCAGCAAGCTTGCAACGCTGGCGCCTGGCTTCGACTGGGATGCCTACCTCGATGCTGCCGGCATCAAGGGCAAGGTCGACGAGGTCAACGTCGCTCAGCCGACTTATCTGAAGGCGTTCGCGAAACTCGTGTCGGCCACGCCGCTGCAGACCTGGAAAGCGTATTTCCGCTGGAAGGCGTTGCGCGATGCCGCGCCGAATCTGTCCAGGGACTATGTCGACGCGAGCTTTGCGTTCTACGGCACCGCCTTGCGCGGCGTGCCGGAAAACCAGCCGCGCTGGAAGCGTGGTGTTGGCGTCGTCGAAAAGGCGATGGGCGATGCGCTCGGCAAGTTGTATGTCGCGAAATACTTCCCGGCGTCCAGCAAGCAGCGCGCGGACGAACTGGTGAAAAACTTCCTCGCTGCCTACAAGCAGGGAATCGACAACCTCGACTGGATGAGTGCGGACACCAAACGCGAAGCGCAGGCGAAGCTCGCCAAGTTCATGCCGAAGATCGGTTACCCGGATGTATGGCGCGACTATTCGTCGCTGGAGATTGCCAAAGGCGATCTGGTCGGCGACGTCACGCGCGCGAATGCGTTCGAGTACCAGCGCAATATCAACAAGCTCGGCAAGCCGGTCGACCGCAGCGAATGGGGCATGACGCCGCAGACGATCAATGCCTATTACAACCCCGAGTTGAACGAGATCGTGTTTCCGGCCGCGATCCTTCAGCCGCCGTTCTTCAATTCCGAAGCGGACGATGCAGTCAACTACGGTGCAATCGGCATGGTGATCGGCCACGAAATCAGCCATGGCTTCGACGACCAGGGCGCGCAATACGACGGCGACGGCAATCTGCGCGACTGGTGGACAAAGGAAGATCACGAGAAATTCGCGGCCAAGACCAAGGCGCTCGTCGAGGAATACAACGGCTTTGAACCGGTGCCGGGTTATCGCATCAACGGCGAGCTGACCCTGGGCGAAAACATCGCCGACAACTCCGGCATGGCGGTCGCCTACAAGGCGTATCAGATCGCGCTCGGCGGCAAGCCTGCGCCCAGCATCGACGGCTTCAGCGGCGACCAGCGCTTCTATATCGGATTCGCTCAGGCGTGGCGCACCAAACTTCGCGACAACTACGCGATCGAGCTGATCAAGTCCGACCCGCACTCGATCCCGGTCGACCGCGTGCTCGGCACCTTGGTCAATCAACCGGGCTTCTACGGCGCATTCGAGGTGAAGGCGGGCGACAAGATGTATGTCGCGCCGGAGAAGCGCGTCAGTATCTGGTAAGTCATGTTCGGCAGACGCGCATCGCATGACTGCGCGCCTGCTGCGTGACTCCCTGACTAGATGCGGTAGGCCACGCTTTTCATGAGGCGACTCGCCGCGCGCATCAGGCTTGGAAGCGGCGGCGGCAATGTATGCGCGCCGGCTGCCATCGCATTGTCCGCGTGACGCGCCTCATCCTCTTTCATGCGTCTCACGATCGCGCGGCTGCGCTCATCGCCAGCCGGCAGCGTCTGCAGGTGTTCACCCAGATGCGCTTCGACTTGGCGCTCGGTCTCGACGACGAAGCCGAGGCTTAGGCGATCGCCAATCAGGCCTGCGCCTACACCGATCGCGTACGCACCGGCATACCAGAGTGGATTGAGCAGGCTTGGTCGGCTACCGAGTTCGTCGAGGCGTTCTCCGCACCAGGCCAGGTGATCCGTCTCCTCGGCAGCAGCTTCCAGCATCTGCTCGCGCATCTGCGCACTGCGCGCGACGGCAGCCTGGCCGAAATACAGCGCCTGCGCACATACCTCGCCGACGTGATTGACGCGCATCAGGCCGGCCGCATGCTTGCGCGCGGTTTCATCGAGGTCGGCTTCGGGCGTGTTGCCGGCCGGAGAGGCCAGGGAGGCGATAGGCGCCGCGACGAAAACCGTTTCGAGTGCGCGCTCGAACTCGACAAGGGCGCGATCCAGCAGGGAAAGAGGTCGTGTGTTCATGACGCGCGATTTTCCAGTTGTTGCGCGAGCAATGCCAGCGGATGCAGTACGGGAATGGGCGCTGTACGTTCACGCAGGCCATTGCCCAGATGGATGCGGCAACCGATGTTCGTGGTCAGCAGCACATCCGGAGTCAACGCCTGCGCCTGGTCGAGCTTTTCGTCACGCAGGCGATCGGCGAAGTCCGCTTGTTCGAGAAAATAACTGCCGGCGGCGCCACAACAGCGTGGCTGCTCCGGCAGCGACAGCAGATCCAGTTGCGGAATCCGTGCGAGCAGGGCGCGGATCGGCGCAACCTCGCCGACCACGGTCACCTGCGTGCATGGCAGATGCAGGGCTGCGCGCAGCGCGAGAGGCTTGAAGCGCAATCGGGAAAAGCCCGCATCGGCGGCAAGGAACGCGTGGATATCCGAGATGCGCATCGTCGTCCCGCTTCCAACCTGGTCGCGCAAGTCGCCGAAGCAGCCGCTGGCGCTGACCAGCACGACGTTCGCGCCCGTTGCGAGCAGGGCTTCCCGGGTCGAAACCGCGTGGATCCTGGCCTGCTCGATCTCGCCAGTGTGTCGCGACAATGCGCCACAACATTGGACGGAAGCGGTGTCGACGACCTCGTAACCGATGGTTTCCAGCAGATAACGCGCTGCTGCGTGCGTATCCGCGTCATACGCGCGTGCGACGCAACCGCGGAACAGGGCAACGCGGCCACGAATCTGCGATGGCGTCTTCGCCACCGGCCATCGGATGGCCAGTGGCAAGTCCGGCTGCGTTGCGACGATTCGTCGCCACAACGAGGTTATTGGAAGCAGACGCGCCAGTCGTGGCAGCCAGCGGCCCGTGCGCAATGCCACGCCGAGGCGCGCGAAGGCAGCCAGCCGACGCGGGTCGCGCAGCCAGCGTGGAGCGCGGGTTGGCTGCCGTTCGGCTATCGTTGCGCGGGTGCGTACGAGAATCTCGTCGTAGTTCACTTGCGACGGGCAAACCTTCTGGCAGGAGAGGCAGCCCAGACAATGGTCGAGGTGTTCCAGCGCCGCACGCGATGGCGCGAGTACTCCCGTGACCAGCGCCCGCGCCAATGCGATTCGCCCGCGCGGCGACTCGGCCTCGGTGCTTTCGAGGCGGTACGTGGGGCATTGCGGCAGGCACAGACCGCACATCACGCACTGGTCGGTCAGGGCCAGCAGCGCAGAATCCACGAAGGGCAAACCGGGAGGAGGAACGGCCATGAATTTCATGCTACCATTTGCGGTTCCACTGGTCGGCGACCCGCTGTTGCCAGTTGCGGGGACTTCCGTTATCCTCCCGCGCCCTCATTTACGACGCGCCCGCTTTCCGGGCCGAGCCAGAGTCTTTCGGACATGAATACGATCAGTGCCAAAACCGAAAGCGTCA
>JBDSXV010000049.1:0-27863 GCA_039926025.1 Dokdonella sp. | reverse complement strand
GCATTCTGCGGTGTCGCGCATGCGCAGGTCATCGTCAACGGTGACTTCGAAACCGGCAGCCTCGCCAGCTGGACCACCGGCGGCAGCGGCGCCGGCGCAGTGATCCGCGCCAGCAACATCGCCACGCTCCCCGCTGGAACTATCGTACCGCAGCCGCCGGGAGAGCCGGCCACGAACTACTTCGCGATCCTATCCACCGGCCCCGGCAACCGCGGTGGCGCCGCGCAGCTGTACGACGGCAACACGACCTCGGACTACGACCTCGCCACGCTCAGCCAGACCTTCGCCTTGCCATCGGCACCGGGTGTGGTCAGCTTCGACTGGAATTATCCGACCAGCGAGCAGGACCAGTCAGACAACTTCGACGATCTGTTCGACCTGCAGGCGAACGGCACGCGCATCTGGTCGGGCAGCGCGTGCAAGGCGAACGGCAGCAGTTTCTCCAATTTCCCGAACGCGCCCTGCAGCGGACTGGGGCAGAACAACTGGACGGTGAGCGGTCCGGCTGCGGTCACCGGCACCGTGTTGCGCTTCGGCATCGGCGCCTGGCAGCACGTGTGCGTTGCGCTGCCGGCGACATTGACCGCGGGTAGCGCCGTCACGTTGCGCTATGCGGTGCTCGACCAGAACGACAACGGTTTCGATTCGGCCCTGCTGCTCGATAACATACGCGTCGGCAGCGCCTGCGATGCCACCCTCACTGATGCGCTGCGCCAGCTGACCAACACGAGTGGCCAGAGCGTCACCTTGAAGAACGGCACGATCACGTTGCGCCCGGTGACCAACACCAAGCCGTCCGTCGACGACACCGGATCCAATGTCGCCTTTATCTCGAATGCCAACCTCGCCGCGGACAATCCGAACCTGCTTGCGCAGGTTTATGCGTGGAACGGTGCGACGTTTGCGCGCGCGACTTCACTGATCGTCGACGCGACCGGCAAGATCGACAGCGTCGCGTTGTCGGGTGCGGCCAATGCCGGTTTCAACGGCCGCTACATCGCGATCGCGGCGCAACTGACCGGTAGCGCGAGCACACAGATCTATCGCTACGACCGTTCCACCGGCACCTTGTCGAGCGTGACCGCGACGACCAGTTGCGTCGGCAATGGTGCGCTCGACAACGTCAATCCATCGATCAGCACCGACGGATCGCGTATTGCGTGGGAATCGGTGTGTGCGGCGCTGACCGGCGCCGCCGACGGCGTCAAGCGTGTCGTCTACGCGACGATAGCCGGCACCACGTGGACCGTGAAGGCGCCGATCATCCAGACGGGCACCTGCGCGGCCAACAATCCCCGCCTCAATCGCAGCGGCAACGGACAGTTCCTTGCCTTCGATTCGGATTGCAATCCGACCGGCAGCAATGCCGCGGCAAACCACCTTGTATTCCGCAACGACACGACGTTGACCGGCACCGCGGCGTTCAAGCAGGCGCCTGGCAGCGCAACCATCGATGCGGCAAGTCCAAGCCTCGACTCCAGCGGTCGCTATATCTTTTACCTGCGTTTCGACAATGCAGCCAACTATCACTCGGAGATCTGGCGCTACGACACCAACAACGCCGGCACCAATGTGCAGCTGACGACGACCGCCACGAACAACATCTTTCTTGACGTCTACTCCGCCGGCACGACGACGACCGCACGCTTGGCGTACGAGCGCCTGGACATCGGCACCAACCTGAGCGAAGTCGGCTACACCACGATCAGCGGCACGACAGCGACGTTGACCCCGGTCGGCCAGGGCTTTCCGAATGTCTTCGGCGGACCGCCGCAGTTGATCACCGGCGCGCGCATCGGGCTCGATGGCGCCGTGCCCGTGGTGACGTTCTATTCCGATTTCGATTTCCTCGACACCAACGCCGACAACAATCCCGAAATCTTCCAGGCCCGCGGGCAATGAGGCCAGTCATGCGCAACGTATCCCTCCTCCGCCCGCTGGCACTCGTTGCGGCAGCGATGACCGCGACAGCTCCCGCGATCGCACAGCGGATCGCATCTCCGGCGATCGATCGCTACGGCTACACCTTCATCGATTCGACATCGCTGCAGTGTCCGGCCCAGGCGGTCGACATGAGCGGCGCCAGTGCGCTCACAGTGGTTGCGGCAAGCGGCGACTACTCGGCGCGCGACGAAGGCGCGGCCGTCGTCGCACTGCCCGCACCGTTCCAGTTGTTCGGTAGTCCGCTGTCCGCGCTGGTTGCGTCGAGCAACGGCTATCTCGCCGCGACCGACAACCTCGCCGCGGAGAACGGCGCCGACTACCGCAGTGCCTGCCCGTTACCCGCGATCGGCGTCAACGGACCCGCTACGCAAGCGCGCATCTTCGTCTACCACGACGATCTCAGCGGGGACACCGGCAACGGCAGCATGCGCAGCCAGTACTTCGCGATGTGTCCGCGGCCGAGCGATTCCGGCGCGATCGAAGCCTGCACGGTCGTCGACTGGAGCAACTGGGGCAAGGTCGGCACGAGCGGCTTGTCGATGCAGGCCGTGCTCTATCATCAAAGTTGGGAAATCGCGCTGCAGTACACCACGCTCGATCCGTCGGCGGGCGCGAGCGCAACCGTCGGCGTGCAGGATCCGGCGCAGGATTGGGGCGTCGCCGCGCGCTGCGGTGGCGCCAATCCGATTCCGGCGCCGGGCGCGATCTGCCTGTTCGATCCGCGCTTCCCGCCCGGCTCGCTCGGTGTAGGGGACCTGTTGTTCGCGGACGGATTCGAGACATTGCTGCAGCCCGCAAAACGCCATCGCTGAGCGGCGTCCAGGAACCGCGCTGCGCGCGCGGTGCCGCAATCGTGCGTCTCAGCGCGAAGAAACGTATTTCTCGCGCCGGATATGCGGTACCGGCAGACCCGCTTCCTTGAGCATGGCAAACGCCTCGTCGACCATGTTCGGATTGCCGCACAGGTAAGCGATGTCATTCGCCGCATTGGGCGCCAGTTCGCCAAGCGCGACCTGCGCGTGTCCGTTGCGGTCGTGCGGGCGCGGTACCGGGCGCGGCGTGCGGCTGAAACAGGCGTGGAAGGTGAAGCCGGGCACTTCGCTTGCGAACGCCTCGAACTCGTCGCCGTACAGCAGTTCGCCTTCGTTGCGCGCGCCATAGACCAGCGCGAACGTGCAGCCACGCGTCGCGGTCAGTGTGCGAATCTTCGGTAGCATCGCGCGATACGGCGTAACACCCGTGCCGGTCGCGACGAGCAGGTAGCGCTGATTGGTGTCGGCATCCATGAGGCAGAAGCGGCCGTAGGGTCCGCTCGCGTCGATGGTGCCGCCTTCATCGAGTTGCGAAAGGAGTTCCGTCGCAGCGCCGCCATCGACATACGAGACCGCGATCTCCAGGCGCTGCGCAGACCCGCTATCGACATTGCCGACGGTCGCGATCGAGTAGCTGCGCTTGGTCGGCTTGCCATCGGCGTAGTGGAAATGGACCTGGATGAACTGGCCCGGCACGAAGGCGAACGGTGTGCCGTCTTCGCGCTCGAACGCGAGGTGACGCACCGACGGCGCGAGCATGTGGCTGGTGGCGAGGCGGAGCTTGAAATGTTCCATCGAGGCTGCAACGACAGAGGAGTGGCTGAACAGCCCGCTATACTAGTGGACTCTAACGCTCATTTGGGAGATGGATCGCGACGAGGATCGTGGTGCTGGACGCCGTCCCGGCGCGACGCCCATAGCGGTGGCTATGGGTCGAGTGAGGGACAACTTCAGCGCCGCGAGACCGAGCGAGCCGTTTCCGAAATGGGCGTTACAGTCCACTATCCGGCAGCCTGCGATCCGCCTAACACGCCGGCACTATCGAGTCCCCATGACCACTATCCCTGCGCTCGACGTCGTCGAGCTGAAGAAGACCTACGCTAACGGAGTCGAGGCCCTCAAGGGCATTACGTTGCGCGTGGAACCCGGCGACTTCTTTGCCCTGCTCGGCCCGAACGGTGCAGGCAAGTCGACGTTGATTGGAATTCTGTCCTCTCTCGTCAACGCCACCAGCGGCGACGCGAAGATCTTCGGCGTGTCGATCCGCCAGCAGCGCAGCGCAGCGATGCGCCTGATCGGCCTGGTGCCGCAGGAAATCAACTTCAACATGTTCGAGAAGCCGTTCGACATCTGCGTGAACCAGGCCGGCTTCTACGGCATCCCGCGCGCGGAAGCCGGCGTGCGTGCTGAAAAATATCTGAAGCAACTCGCACTGTGGGACAAGGCCTTCGGCATCGCACGCGCGATGTCTGGCGGCATGAAGCGGCGGCTGATGATTGCGCGCGCGATGATGAGCGAACCAAAACTGCTGATCCTCGACGAGCCAACCGCGGGCGTGGACATCGAAATCCGCCGCTCGATGTGGAAGTTCATCAGCGGCATCAACGCAGCCGGCACCACGGTCATCCTGACCACGCACTACCTGGAGGAAGCCGAGCAGCTTTGCCGCAACATTGCGATCATCGACAAGGGCCGCCTCATCGAGAACACCGGCATGAAGTCGCTGCTGTCCAAGCTCGATGTCGAGACCTTCGTGCTCGATCTGGCGCAGCCGCAAGCCGTGCTGCCCGAGGTTGCCGGCGTCCGCTTCACGCGCATCGACGAGGTCACGCTGGAGGCGGAAATGTCGCGCGAACACGATCTCAATTCGATGTTTGCAGCGCTCACCACGCGAGGCATCGCAGTACGCTCGATGCGCAACAAGGCGAACCGGCTGGAGGAGCTGTTCGTGCGACTGGTCGAAACCGGCACGACCGACGCCGCGAAGGTGGCCGCATGAGCGCGGGCCCCAACCTCATCGCCTACGGCACGATCACGCGCCGTGAAGTCGTGCGTATCCTGCGCATCTGGATGCAGACCCTGCTGCCGTCCGCGATCACGATGACCCTGTACTTCGTGATCTTCGGGCGCATGGTCGGCAGCCGCATTGGCGAGATCGTGCCCGGGGTCGGTTACATCGACTACATCGTTCCCGGCCTGATCATGATGGCGGTGATCACCAACAGCTACGGCAATATCTCGTCCTCGTTCTTCGGCGCGAAGTTCGGCCGCCATGTCGAGGAAATGCTCGCGTCGCCGATGCCGAGCTGGGTCATCCTGACCGGCTACGTGACCGGCGCAGTCTTGCGCGGCCTCATCGTCGCCGCGATTGTGCTGGTCATTTCACTGTTCTTCACGCGCATCCACCTGTATCACCCGTGGATCACGCTCTCGACCGTGCTGCTGACGGCGATCGTGTTCGCGCTCGCAGGCTTCGTCAATGCGGTCTACGCAAAGAAGTTCGACGACATCGCCCTGGTGCCGACCTTCGTGCTGACCCCGCTCACCTATCTCGGCGGCGTGTTTTATTCGGTCAACCAGCTCGGCACGCCGTGGCGCGAGATCAGTCAGGCGAATCCGATCCTGTACATGGTCAATGCGTTCCGCTACGGCCTGCTCGGCATCAGCGATATTTCGATGACAGTCGCCTACGCGGTGATGATCGGCTTCGCGGCCGCGCTGGCGACGATAGGCCTGACCCTGCTCAATCGCGGTATCGGATTGCGCTCCTGATCTCGATGAAATTCAAGTATGACGGCCCGTGGCATTGGACCCTGATCGTTCTTGCCATCTGCCTGATCGTGACCGTAGTGCTCTATCGCACGCATGGCTGGATTTGGCTGGGTGTGCCACCGATAGGCGAAGCACGCATGCCGTTCTCCGACGCTGCGGCTCTGCTGAAAGCTGCAGATGCCTGCAACGCAGGTGTTGGACAATGGTTCGGTCACGTCTGTTTTATGCCATCCGCAGACGCGATCCCCAATGCGCTGTCCTACGAGCCGTGGTTGACGTTTCAGCGTTGGGGCTTGAGCGGAGAACACTACATCGCAGTCTCCGCAATCCTGATCAGCCTGTTCTACCTCGCCTTTGGTCTCGCGTTTCGTCCCACCCGCGCAGGTGAAGCGATCCTGCTGCTCGTATTCCTCTTTTCGGCAGCCGTCCAACTCGCCATAGAGCGTGCCAATTTCGACTTGCTGACGAGTGCGACGCTGTGCTTGTCAGCGTGGCTCCTGGGTCACCGTCGTTCAACGTTCGCGATGCTGGGCTGTATCGCACTCGGAGTCGACACGCTCTTCAAGATCTATGCCGGCTTGAGTTGCGCCTGCGCAGGGATTACGCGACGGTCCGATCGCGTCGGCATCACAGTGTTCGCGTTGTTGTGCTCCATCGCCGCGATCGCATTCATCGGCGTCGACACCATCGGCGCGCTCGGGCATGGCGCTGCCGAAGGCGGCACACGTTTCGCGACAGGCGCGCACTGGCTATGGCGTCAACGCGGCATCGCGTGGATGCTGGCGGCAGCCACTTGCGCATTGCTCGTTTTCGCGCTGGCATGGCGGATTCTTCGCAACGCGGTGACGCCGCCTTGGGCGCGCTACCCGCGCCGTACGGCGCTGATGAAGATTGCATTCCTGACCGCCATCCCGCTGTTTCTCCTCAAGGATAGCTACGACTACCGCTTCGTGTTGTGGCTGCCGTGCCTTGCCCTGCCAGTCGCGCTCCTGCGCAGGTCGGACCTCGAAGCATCATGGCGATACTTTTGCATCGCGATCCTCGGCTTGTCGGCCTTCGTCTTTTGCGCGGAGCTCCCGTGCATGCTCCTCGACCGTTTCGCGACGCCAGCCGTACAGGGTTTTTCATCCCTCCTCATCAGCGGCATAACGCTCACAAAGCAAGTGGCGACCTGGAATATCGCAGCGTTGCTGACGGTGCTTTTCCTGCTTTGCGTGCTGGAGCGACCCGCGCGAACCTGATCCTCTACCTCCTCAAGCCATTCCGTTACGGCTTGCTCTGCACCAGCGTTATTTCGATCACAGTCGCCTACGCAGTGATGATAGCCTTCGCGGTTGCGCTGACCGCGATCGGCCTGATCCTGCTCAATCGCGGTATCGGGCTGCGTACCTGAGGAGAACCGACGGTGACTCGACTGCTTTTCCTGATGGTGCTGCTCGCCACCTCGGGCTCCGTGATGGCCGCGGGTTTTCGCTACGGCGTACCTGTCCGCTACGACGACGGGCAAGCGAAGGAACTGCCGGATTTCTCGATCCGCTACCTCGGCTATTTCCCGAAGGTGGTCCATGTCGGTGGAGTCGAAGGTCGTTCCTTCGATTTCGGCAGCCACGACTTCGAAGTCGTGCGTGGCGAGGACAAGACGGTCGTGCACTGGTCGGAGGGCACCGGCGTGATAGCCGCCGTTCCGTTCGACGTGGGCGGACGACACTTCGTGCTCGAGCTTAGGCAATCGGCGCTGGCCGCCGCGGGTGCTGCAAGTGCGATTCCAGCCGGCAGCCTCCTGCTGTGGAAGGGCGCCGACTATGAGCGCAAACAGCGGGGTCAAATGGACAAATCCAGCCGCTAGCCCGCCCAAGCAGAGGCGTTGAAGCGGTGACGGTCGGCGTGCGCGCACGCGAACACTGCGTTCACCCTCACATGCTCGAATCTGCCGCTGGCGGCCTCATGTTGCAGGCCATCGCATACGCGAAACCAAGGAGATTCCAGATGATCGAACGCAGACCCTACGACACCCTCGGCGGCGCGGACCACGGCTGGCTCAAGGCGAAGCATCATTTTTCGTTCGCCAACTACAGCGACGATGCACGCATGGGCTGGGGGAATTTGCGCGTTTGGAACGACGATGAGATCGCCGCGGGCAGCGGCTTCCCGCCGCATCCGCATGCGGACATGGAAATCATCACCTACGTGCGGGAAGGCGCCATCACGCACGAGGACAGCCTTGGCAACAAGGGACGCACCGAAGCAGGCGACGTGCAGGTGATGAGCGCGGGCAGCGGCGTGCGCCATGCCGAGTACAACGCCGAACCCGACACCACGCGCATCTTCCAGATCTGGATCATTCCGGATGCGCGCGGCGGCGCGCCATCGTGGGGCGCACGACCGTTTCCCAAAGGCGATCGCTCGGGCCGCTTCGTCGCCCTTGCGAGCGGCGTCGAAGGTGATGGCGACGCGCTGCCGATCCGTGCGAATGCGCGCGTGCTCGGCGCGACGTTGAAGGCCGGCGAGAGCGCCGAATACGCACTGGACGCACAGCGGCATGCCTATCTGGTGTCGGCGCTGGGATCAGTTGAAGTGAACGGCATGCGCATCGACGCGCGCGACGGCGCGGCAATCCGCTCCGAATCGAAGATCCGCATCACGGCACTCACCGACGCCGAGGTCGTGCTCGTCGACAGCGTCTGATTGGCGGCGCGCGCACAGGCGAACCGGCCCGCATGTAAATGCCGGTTCGCCCCTGCCACGGCGCGACTGGCAAGCGTAGAGTCGGGGTTTGCGTTTCATCGACTGCCGTTCCACCTGCCTTGTCGAAACCGGAGTGCCGCATGCACAAGACCATTCTGCTCGCGATGTTTTCGCTCAACGCCATGCCAGTCGCTGCTGCCGACGTGCATCCGGTCGAACAACCCATGCTGCGCGAGATTGTTGACCGCGTCAGCGCGGAAGAGCTCAAGGCGACGATCACGCAGCTGGTCGGATTCGGCACGCGGCACACAATGTCCGACACGCAGTCGAAAACGCGTGGCATCGGCGCGGCGCGACGCTGGGTCAAGTCGCGCTTCGAAACATTTTCCAGGGCCTGCGACGGCTGTCTCGAGGTGGTGACGCCCGCGCAGACGTTCACCGGCAAGCGGGTTCCGCAGCCAACCGAAGTCATGGACATTGTCGCGATCCAGCGCGGCACCTCCGATCCAGATCGCGTGATCGTGATCAGCGGCCATCTCGATTCGCGCGTCACCGACGTGATGGACGTCAAGCACGACGCGCCTGGCGCGAACGACGACGGTTCCGGCACCGCGGCGGTGATCGAGGCCGCGCGCGTGCTGTCGAAATACAGGTTTTCGGCAACGCTGGTTTACGCAGCCTTGTCCGGCGAGGAACAGGGCCTGTACGGCGGCAAGGTACTCGCCGACTACGCGAAGCAGCAGCACTGGCAGGTCGAAACCGATCTCAACAACGACATCGTCGGCAACACGCGCGGCCAGGACGGGGTCGTCGACAACACCGTGGTGCGCATATTTTCCGAGGGTACCAAGAGCAACGAGACGCTGGAGCAGGCGAAGTACCGTCGCTATCACGGCGGCGAAGTCGATTCACCTTCGCGCAACATCGCGCGATACATGAGCGGTCTCGCCGACGACTACCTGGGCAACTTTCGCGTGCGCATGGTCTACCGCACCGACCGTTATGGTCGCGGCGGCGACCAGGTGCCCTTCCTTGAAGCCGGCTATCCGGCCGTGCGCGTGACCGAAGCGCACGAGAACTACACGCGACAACATCAGGATCTGCGCACGGAGAGCGGCATGCATTACGGCGACACGATCGACGGCGTCGACTTCGCCTACCTCGCCCAGGTCACGCGGCTCAACGCAATTGCGATGGCGTCGATGGCGAAGGCACCCGCACCGCCGTCGGGCGTCGATATCGAGGGCGCCGTGAAATCCGACACAGTGGTCAAGTGGAAAGCAGTTGCCGGCGCGAGCAGCTACCGCGTGTTGTGGCGCGACACCACAGCGCCACAGTGGCAGCGCAACTACACGGCAGGTGACGCGACGACGCTGACGCTGAAGAACGTGGTTGTCGACGACGGTTTCTTTGGTGTCAGCGCCGTGTCAGCGGACGGATTTGCCAGTCCGGTCGCGTTTCCGGGGGACGCCGGAAGTTTCGTCGCGGAGACGGCAACGCCTTGACCTGAAAGCGCTTGGCGATCGTTGCAGAGAGCTTGCTCGCGCGTGCTGCCGACCGCGTCTCGGGAGCGCACGGGCCTACAACCCGAAAAACCCGCGTGCGTTCGCGCTGCTCAGGCTTGCCGTCGTTTCGATGGCTTCGCCGCGAGCGGCAGCGACCGCGGCGCAAACATGCGCGAGATACATCGGCTCATTGCGTCGGTGGGATGGCTTGGGCTTGAGGTCGCGCGGCAGCAGATATGGAGCATCTGTTTCGATCAGCAACCGATCAGCCGGGATCAGCTTGACCAGATCTCGCAGATGCGCGCCGCGGCGCTCGTCGCAGATCCAGCCGGTGATGCCGATGAAGAAACCGCGATCGAGGTAGTCGATCAGCTCATCGCGTTCGCCGGTGAAGCAATGCACGACGGCCGGGCCGATGCGGCCCTTGACCTTGTCCATGCAGGCGATGAAATCCTTGTGCGCATCGCGCTGATGCAGGAACAGCGGCTTGCTGCAATCGATCGCGATCGCGAGTTGCTGTTCGAACGCGACGATCTGTGCCGCATGCGGCGAAAAGTCGCGGAAATAGTCGAGCCCGGTCTCGCCGACAGCTTTTACTTCGGGAGCTGCGACGAGTTCGCGCAGTAGTGCGTCTGTGCTGTCGTCGTAATCGTGTGCGTGGTGGGGATGGACTCCGGCAGTTGCGTGCAGGAACCCCGGATGCGCACGCGCAAGCTCACGCGCAGCGCGGCTGCCCCCGGCACTCGCGCCGGTTACCACGATCTGGGTGACGCCGTGGCTGCGCGCTCTATCGAGCACGGCGTCGTAGTCGGCGCGGAATGATTCGTGAGTGAGATTCGCACCGATGTCGATCAGCTGCATGCCGGTATACTTCACTGCGCTGGCGAAACGCGCGATTATGGCGGGATAGTGGCGCTCCCGCACCTGCACGTTTCACTTCGAATTCACCGCAAATTCACAGCTACTCGACCATGCTCGCGTAGTCCAACGATGGGGATAGACGAATGAAGAACCAGATCCGCCTGATGCTTGCGCTCGCCGCCGGCGTCATTGCCTTCCCTGCTCTCGCGCAGGAGCGCACTCCGCTCAGCGCGGAGGCGGTCGCAGCACACACAGCTGCCGCAGCCCTGCTGCCTTCGCATACGCGCGCGGCGAAACCCGGCGATGGCCCGCATACCAAAGTCATGGGCATCCATCCCTACCCGGATACGCCGGGAGCGAATGCGTTCCGCGCCTACCCGCCGAGCTGCGCCGCCGATCCGCTGCCGGACAAATCGACTGTTCCGGTCGTCTCCAATCGCATCCCGCTGTTTGCGCGCGACGCGACGGGAACAGGACTTGTCGAAGGTGTCACCGTGACCGTCTGGCGCATTCCCTGCAGCAGCAGCGGCGCCGCGACCGCGTATAACCCGAACGCCCTGACCAATGCGATGACCTTCGTGCGCATCGATCGCGACACGGCCAACGAGGGCAATCGCAGCCACTTCCCCACGTTTCCGATCGTGCAGGCGTCGCAGGGCAGCATTGGTTTCGGCACCGCTGGCGCGCCGAACCCGGCCAGCCTCGTTCGTTTGGCCAGCGAACCCAACACCGTGATCGCCGACACCCCGTTCGACAGTCCGATGTATGACAGCACAACCTATGTGCTGGAGAATTATCCGTACACCGGCTCGGGCTTCTTCAAGTTCAGCGATGCATTCACTCTGCGCATCGATCCCCAGATCGGCGGCGTCACCCCGTTGGACCTGGCCATTCCTGACTACAACCCGGCGCTCTATCCGGACTCCAGCGCGCTGATGCCGTTCGACGGCTATGCAGCCGCGCAGTGGATCAACGCCACGCTCAATCAGGGCCTGATCGTGCAGATCGCCGAACAAATCCAGCCGGATGGCTCCACCGTGCGGCAGCTCGGTTTCGATCTGGAAACCGTTGATTTGAACGGCGACGTCATGTGGCTGGTCGGCAATGCAGCGTTTTTGCCGTTTGCCACCAATGTAGTGATCAACACCAACTATCTAGGCAACGGCCTCTCGCAGCATTCCTGGGGCACGGCGAAGTTCGAGCTGCAGGATTGCAATCACCTCGACGTCACGTTCGCGCCGAATGCGCTGCTGCCGACACCGATCCGAGGTTTCAGCGGGTTGATTCACTACGACCGCTTGTTCAGCGCGAATGGCATGCTCTGCGAATAAGATCGGAAAGCATCGCCCCATGACAACGGCGCGGTCGTCATCGACCGCGCCGTTTTTCGTTGTTGAGCAGGCAGCCGTCGCAGCGTCGTGTCGCCCCTGCGTCGATTGATCGCGCAAAGCCGGGAATCCATGTCCGCCTCACCTCTGCCCGTCGACGCCATCCTGCCCGAGCTGCTCACAGCGCTCGCGATTGGCACGCGAGTCGTACTCGAAGCCCCTCCGGGAGCCGGCAAGACGACCCGCGTACCGCCCGCGTTGCTCGATGCGCCATGGCTCGCCGGACGCAAGGTCTTGCTGCTCGAACCACGCCGCATAGCCGCGCGTGCGGCGGCGGAGTTCATGGCCGCTCAGCGTGGCGAGCGCGTCGGCGAAACCGTCGGCTACCGTATCCGTTTCGAATCGAAGGTGTCGGCCGCGACGTGCATTGAAGTCGTCACCGAAGGCATCCTCACACGGATGATCCAGGACGACCCGGAACTTGCCGAGATCGGCGCGATCATTTTCGACGAATTCCACGAGCGCCATCTGCACGGCGATCTGGGCGCCGCGCTCGCACTCGACGTGCAGACCCATCTGCGCCCGGATCTGCGTCTCGTAATCATGTCGGCGACGCTCGATGGCGAGCGCATCGCGCGTTGGTTCGATGCCGTGCAACTGGCGAGCGAAGGCCGCAGCTTTCCCGTTCGCGTCGCGCATCCACCCGCGCGCGCCAACGAAGCGTGGCCCGACCGCGGCTGGCCGTTCCATTTGCGCCGTGCGATCGAGCTTGCGTTGGCGGAGAACGATGGCGACGTGCTCGTGTTCCTGCCAGGCAAGCGCGAGATCGAGATCGCGCGACGTGCGCTCGATCTGCTCGGCGGGAACGGCGACGACCGCGATGCCTCACCAGCCGATCCGGGCGTTCATGCGCAGGCATCGCGGCTGAAGCCGCTCCCACAGGAATTGGCGGCCATCGCGGTCGTGCCGCTGCACGGCGAACTCTCGCTCGCCGAGCAGCATGCCGCGCTGGCGCCGTCCGCGTCCGGCACGCGGCGCGTCGTGCTCGCGACGAATGTTGCCGAATCGAGCCTGACCTTGCCCGGTGTCCGCTCGGTGGTCGATATCGGCCTCGCGCGAGAGCCGCGTTTTGATCCGAATTCCGGCTTCACGCGGCTCGACACGATAAATATTTCGCAAGCCTCGGCCGATCAGCGCGCCGGCCGCGCCGGCCGACTCGGGCCCGGCGTCTGCTATCGACTATGGCCGCAGAGCCGACGCCTGGATGCCGAGCGCACGCCGGAAATGGCGCAGGTGGAATTGTCCCAGCTCGCGCTCGAAATCGGCGCCTGGGGTTCGGATGCCTTGCGCTGGCTCGACGCGCCGCCGACGGGCGCGCTCGCACAAGCGCGCGATCTGTTGCTGCGACTGGGTGCACTCGACGGCGATGGCCGCATCAATGCGCTGGGTCGCAGCATGCTCGCCTTAGGCGCGCATCCACGCCTGGCCGCTGCCGTGTTGCGCGCCACGCCACAGCAACGCGGTCTCGCCTGTGAGCTCGCTGCGCTGATCGAAGCACGTAATCCGCTGCGCGGCGATGCTGGACGCAACGATGATTTTCGACTGCGCGTGGCTGCGCTGCATGCTTGGCGTGCGCGCGATCGGCATGCACGCGACTTCGGTGCAGATCTCGGCGCACTGGCGGCTATCGCGCAGGCAGTGGATGCGTGGCAGCGACGCGCCACTCTTGCTGGGCGCGGCTTCAGCCGCGATGCTTTTGCTGTTGAAGACCGATCTAGCAAGAGCATCGCGGCTGAAGCCGCTTCCACAGGGCACGCGCGCTCGGTCGGCGATGTACTGATCCACGCATTCCCGGATCGCATCGCACGCCAGGATCCCAACAACCTGCGTCGCTACCAGCTCGCCAATGGTCGTGGCGCGCGGCTGCTCGATGAGAGCTCGCTGTTCGGCGAGCCCTGGCTGGTCGTCGTCGACTTGCGCTACGACGAACGCGACAGCCTGATCCTTGCCGCGACGCCGTTCGACCCCGATATCCTCGAACGCGATTTCGCGTCGCGTTTTGCACGTCTGCGCAGCGTGCGCTGGAACCGCGAGAAGCGTGCGGTGGAGGCGTTCGAGGAACGTCGGTTCGGTGCGATCGTACTCGAACGTCGTGCTGTACCCGCGCGACCCGAAGACGCGGTGCCCGCACTGATCGCCGCGGTGCGCGATCTCGGCCTCGACGCATTGCCGTGGAGCGAGCCTGCACGCGAACTGCGTCTGCGCGCCGAGTCATTGCGCAGCTGGTGTCCTGAACTGGGCCTGCCGGATTTTTCGGACGCGGCCCTGCTCGGGACGCTGGAGCAATGGCTGGCCCCCTACCTCGACAACAAGCGCCGCCTCGACGCATTGCAGGCGAGTGAACTCTCCGCAGCGCTGTCGGCGCAGCTGGATTTCACGCAACGCTGCGCGCTCGACGAGCAGGCCCCGAACACCATCCATGTGCCTAGTGGAATGGAACGCCGCATTGTCTATTCAAGCGATGCGCCTCCCGTGCTCGCGGTCAAGTTGCAGGAACTGTTCGGCCTTGCCGATACCCCGCGTATCGCCAATGGTCGCATTCCGCTGACCCTGCACCTCCTCTCGCCCGGCGGCAAACCTGTGCAGGTCACGCAGGATCTGAGGAGTTTCTGGGAGCGCACGTATCCGGAAGTGAAGAAAGAACTCAAAGGCCGTTACCCCAAGCATCCGTGGCCGGATGATCCATGGACGGCGACACCCACGCACCGGGCCAAGCCGAGGCGATGAGCCTGCTTCGATCCCGCGCCAGCACAGGTATCTGCTGCGCGGATCCCGCCGGCATCGGAACCAATCGAACATGCAACCAGTCGCAGTCTGGATGCATCCAACTCCAACCAGTTGAGTATTGCCATGAACAATCCGCAACGTGTCCTGCCCTGGATGATCGTGTTCCTCGCTGCCGTCGGCGTGCTCGGCGCGTTGCTCGCGTCGCGGCTCGCGGCGATATTCGCGGCGAATCCCTTCTTCAATGGCGTGATCCTCGCCGTACTCGCGGCCGGCGTCATCGTCAATCTGCGTCAGGTGCTCGTGTTGTCGCGCGAAGTTGCATGGATCGATTCTTACCGTCGTTCGAATCCCGAGCAGAAACCGGTTGGGCAGCCGCACCTGCTGGCGCCGATGGCACGCATGCTCGATGGACGCGAGCGCGGTCGTGCCGCGTTGTCGGCGCCGTCGATGCGCACGATCCTCGACAGCGTGCAATCGCGTCTGGAGGAATCGCGTGACCTCTCGCGCTACCTCATCGGCCTCGCAATCTTCCTTGGCCTGCTGGGTACGTTCTGGGGCCTGCTGGTCACGATCCGCTCGGTATCGGACGTCATCGGCACGCTGAATGTCGGCAACGACGCGGTCACGATGTTTGGCGCGCTCAAGGAAAACCTGAAGCAGCCGCTCAGCGGAATGTCGACGAGTTTCTCGACGTCGCTGTTCGGACTTGCGAGTTCCCTCGTCATTGGTTTTCTGGATCTGCAAGCCGGTCATGCGCAGAACCGGTTCTACAACGAACTGGAAGAATGGTTGTCCGGCATGACGCGGCTCGCCTCGGGTTCGGCACTGGAAGGCGATTCCTCGGTGCCGGCCTATGTGCAGGCCTTGCTCGAACAGACCGCGGATGGCCTCGACCGCATGCAGCGAGCGATCGTTGAAAGCGAACGCGAGCGGCGCGGCAGCAACGAACAAATTGGCGAACTCGGCACCCAGTTGGGTCGCCTCGCGGACCTGCTGGGGCGCGACGCTCGCGAGCGCCAGGCCGCTGCGGACGTGCAGGACGAGCTCAAGACCGTGCTGCGACAACTTGCGAGCCAGGCGCAACCGGCGGCCCAGTTCTCGGATGAGCTGCGCAACGAACTGCGCCTGCGCTCGCGCACGATCGCTGCCGCAATGGACGGTCAGCGTCCGCGTGCAGCGGCCGCGCCGATGACCGCCGAACGCGAGCCGCGCCGGTGAGCACGCTGCGCCGGCGTCGTGCCTTCGACATCTGGCCGGGCTTCGTCGACGCACTGACCTCGTTGATCATGGTCATGATCTTCGTGCTGCTGATCTTTGCGATCGGCCAGTTCGTGTTGTCCGACACTCTGGCGGGAAAGAATCGCGCGCTCGATGCCTTGAACTCCAAAGTTGCCGAACTGGCGAAGAGCCTGTCACTGGCCGAGGACAGCAGGCGCACGCTTGATGCGCGCGTGAACGAATTGGGGGCTTCGCTCGGCAAAACGAGCGGCGAACGCGATCAGCTCAAGACCGAGCTCGACGGCGCAACCAGCGAAGCGGCCAAGCTCAATGCCGACATCGCCGCGCTGACAGTGCTGAAGCAGCAACTCGAAGCCCAGGTCGCGAGCCTTGCCGGCCAACTCGACAGCTCCAAAGAAGACATGGTCAAGCAGAGCACGCTGACCGCAGCCGCAACCGCGCAAGCGGAGTTGTTCAATCGCCAGCTGGCTGCGCTCAACGAGCAACTGGCCAAAATCCAGGCGGCTCTCGATATCGCGAACAAAAATGTGCAGTCGAAAGACGTGAAAATCGCCGACCTCGGCAATCAACTCAACATCGCGCTTGCCAACCGCGTTGGCGAACTCGAGCGCTACCGCTCGGAATTCTTCGGTCGCCTGCGCGAAGCGCTCGGCAATCGCACCGACGTGCGTGTCGCGGGCGATCGCTTCGTGGTGCCGACCGATGTGTTGTTTGATTCCGGCTCGGCGGAACTCGCACCCGCGGCACAGCAACGGCTCGCGGTGCTGGCGGAAACGGTGAAGGAAGTCGCCTCGGAAATTCCATCCGCCATCGACTGGGTGCTGCGCATCGATGGCCACACGGACCAACGACGGATCCACACCGCGCAATTTCCTTCGAACTGGGAATTATCCACGGCACGCGCGGTTGCGATCGTGAAGTACCTTGTTGTGCAAGGCATTCCGGCACACCGCGTTTCCGCGAATGGCTTCGGCCAATTCCAGCCGATCGACAATTCCAACACGCCCGAGGGCGATGCGAAGAACCGACGCATCGAGATCCAGCTGACGAACCGATAGATCGGCGCGGGAGTCAGCCTCACCGCGGCTCTATCGATTCCCCACTCCCGACTCCCGATTCCCGGCCTTCTGCTGGCTGATAATCACGCTGCCGAGGATCAACGTGCCCGCGATCAGCATCGTCACGGTCGGCGTTTCATCGAGCAACAACCAGCCCCAGGCCACGCCGAACAGCGGAATGAGATAGGTGCAGGTCGTCGCGCGTGCCGCGCCGACACGCTGGATCAGGCGGAAGAAGAACGCATAGGCAATGCCGGTGCAGACCACGCCGAGCGCCACCGCACTAAGCCAGGACGTCTGCGGTACCGGCGTGGTCGGCCAGGTCGCGATCGCGAACGGCGCCATCATCACTGCGGCGCTGCCGAGCGTGCCCGCCACCGCGGCGAGCGGCGGCAGATCCGCGAGCCAGCGCTTGGTGAAGTTCGCCGCAAAGCCGTAGCAGAACGATGCGGCCGTTCCGGCGAGCGCGGCGGCAGCGACATTGTCACCGGCCGTCTTGCCGCTCATCAGCACCACCACGCCGACGAAGCCCGCGACCATTGCCAACGAGCGACGCTTGCCGATGTGCTCGCGATACAGCGCAAATGCAACCAGCACGGTGAACAATACCGTGAGGCTGTTTGCGATGGCGCCGACGCCGGCCGGTGCGCGTTCGGCACCCCAGGCGAACAGCGAGAACGGGATCGCTGAATTGAGGGCGCCGATGATCGCGAAGCGCGCCGCGTGCGCGCGCGTGAGGCGTGCACGCGCCTGCCACAGGAACGGCAGGAGGATCAGTGCACCCAGCACGATGCGTACCTCCACCAGCGCGAACGGCCCGAAGTGCGGCGCAGCCACGCGCATGAACAGAAAAGAGCCGCCCCAGATCGCACCGAGCGCGAGCAATTCCAGCGGTGTCAGCCAGTCGACTCTGGCGCGGTCGTTCGCAGCGGCGATCGAGTCACTCATGAGGTGCGGTTCTCCGGAAGGGTGGGATGAAGTTCGTTGGGTCTGGACACGCCGCCGCCCGATCGCGTGGCGCTGTTGCAAATACGGGATCAACCCTTGAGCACTCGTGTCCTTTTCGCCGGAACGGACGGAGAGCCCCTGGCGCTACTCTAGGCACAATCCGGAGCATTACACGGTCCACTCCTGTGCAAATGCATCGGGCCTGTTGTGCCGTCGCCGACGATTCTGCATCGTTGGCTACGCCGATGTTTCGTCGCGCAACGAAACATCCTCGCGCGCAACCCGCTACGCTGCCGACCCCATGAGCGCACCTGCGACCCGTCATCGACTCGCCGAAATCGGTGCCCTGCTGGCCGACCCCGCGCGTGCCGGC
Source organism: Dokdonella sp. (assembly GCA_039926025.1). Lineage (GTDB taxonomy): Bacteria > Pseudomonadota > Gammaproteobacteria > Xanthomonadales > Rhodanobacteraceae > Dokdonella_A. The sequence continues at coordinate 9,551 of JBDSXV010000049.1, read as the reverse complement.
ATCCTGCTCGCCCTGATGGACGGCAGTGTTCGTCCCGCCGGCGAACTCGGCGAGATCGTCGGTGTTGCGCCCGCAACCGCCAGTGCGCATCTGCGCAAGCTCGTCGAAGGCAACCTGCTCGTGGTGCAGGCGCAAGGTCGGCATCGCTACTTTCGACTGGCCGGCGAAGAAGTCGCGCACCTGGTGGAGACGCTCGCGCTCGCTGGCGCGCGTCCGCTTGCCGCAACGCCGTTGACGCGCACCGATCCGCTGCTGCGCCGTGCGCGCACCTGCTATCAGCATCTCGCCGGCCAGTTGGGTGTCGCGCTGTTCGACCGCCTGCGCGAGCGCAAGGCGCTGCTCATCGACAGCGATGCCTTGCGATTGAGTGCGTCGGGGACGCGCTGGTTGACCGAAGCCGGCCTGCTCGAGGCCGACGATGCCGTCGCGCAATTGCCGGGTCGCAACTGCATCGACTGGACCGAGCGTCGCTTTCATCTGGCCGGTCCGCTCGGCACCCAGCTCGCGCGACGTCTCATCGACGTGGGCTGGCTGAAACGCCGGCGCGACTCGCGCGCACTCATGCTCGGCAGCGCAGGTCGCAACGGCCTGAAAAAACTGGGACTCGATTGGGACCGCCTGCAGGATTGATGCGCCTCAGACGCGCCCGCAACGCAGATGGAAATCCCAGCGCACGAGGCGTGGCTCGAGCGCATCGCTCCAGGCTCGCGCGAGATCGGCTTCCACCTCACCGACCGGATCGACGCCCTTGGCTTTCAGATAGCGTTGCGTCGCCGACCACGAACGCAGATACGCCAGGAACTGCGCAAGTGTCCAGTGTGCCTGCATCTCGAATGTAGGCGCCGTGATTTCCTCGAATGGAAATGGCAGCGTGCGATAGCCGCTCTCGACATGGGCGCGCTCGGGCGGCCAGTACGGCCCGGTCAGATCGACGTAGAGATGATCCTTGAGCGCATCGACCGCCGCATCGATGCGACAGTCGGCATAGGTCCACGCCGCGAACACGCCACGCGGTTTCAGCACCCGCCGTACTTCTGCATGGAAGCGCGCTTGGTCGAACCAGTGCAACGCTTGCGCGACGGTGACGAGATCGACGCTCGCATCGGAAAGCGAAGCCTGCTCCGCCGGCTCGACGCGGTACTCGACGTTCGCGCGCGTTTCGGCATTTTCGATCTGCGTCGCACTGGGATCGGTTGCGCGAACCCGTTTGAAATTACCGGCCAATGCAACGCTGGCCTGGCCATTGCCGCAGCCGGCATCCCAAACGAGATCGCGTGCCGTCGTTTGCGCCGCCAGCCAATCGAACAATGCCGCAGGATAGGTCGGCCTCGCCTCGTGATAGATGCCGGCGTGACCCGAGAAGTGATCCTTGAAACTCATGCCACCCTCCGAGCGTTCAACGTGGGAGCAGCTTGCGCCGCGATAGGGTCGCTGCGGTCGCGAGAGGAGCATCGGGACTGAAGTCTCTCCCAGGGTGCGACATCAACGAATGCGTCATGCACGCAGTATTCTCGATTCACCCGGTGCCAGCGTACCGAGCTCGTGCTCTCCAACGCGCACGCGAATCAGGCGCAATGTCGGCAGGCCGACTGCCGCCGTCATGCGCCGCACCTGACGATTGCGGCCTTCGCGGATAGTGAGCCGCAACCACGCGTCAGGCACGCTTTTGCGAAAGCGCACCGGGGGATCGCGTGGCCACAAACCGTCCGGCGCGCCCGCCAGGGCTTCTGCTTCGGCGGGCAAGGTCGGACCGTCGTTGAGCGTCACGCCACGCCGCAACGCATCCAGCGCCGCCAGGGTCGGCACGCCTTCGATCAGCGCAAGGTAGGTCTTTTCCTGCTTGTGGCGAGGGTCAGTCAGACGATGCGCGAGCGCGCCGTCGTCGGTTAGCAGCAACAGACCTTCGCTGTCCTGATCCAGCCGTCCGGCCGCATAGACGTCCGGTGTGTGGACGAATTCCGCCAGCGTACGGCGCGGCGGCTCGCTGCGATCCGTGAACTGGCACAGCACGCCGTAGGGTTTGTTCAAAAGGATCAGCATGGATCGAGCGCGATGGCGGCCGCGGGTGGGACGACTCCAGATCGTCTGCAAACGATCTGGAGCTTTCTGCAGTCTTGCCTTCGGCGACTCAGTGCTTCGCTGCGTCGCCTGCAGGCTTCTCGGCATTTTCAAAGATGCGATCGCCCTTGGGCTTCTCGAATCGCAGCGTCATGCGGTCTGATTCACCGATGGCGAGATACTTGTCCTTGTCCTTGTCGCCAAGATCGAGCGTCGGCGGCAGCGTCCACACACCCTTCTCGTAATCCTTGGTGTCCTTCGCATTCGCATTGATCTCACTTTGCGCAACCAGCTTGAAGCCGGCATCGGTCGCAAGCTTGATCACATAGTCCTGCGGCAGATAACCCGACTGCTTGATCTTCGCAAGGTCGGCATCGGCAGCAGCGCGATGATCGACCACACCGAGCGTGCCGCCCGGCTTGAGCACGTCGAAGAACGCCTTGAACATCAGCGGCGCGGTGTCGCCGATGACCCAGTTGTGCACATTGCGGAAGGTGACGACCGTGTCCGCCGATCCTGCCGCACCGAAGTTCGGCGCTTTCGAATTGAACTCGACCGTCTTCGCTTCGCCGTATTCGGCGGCATCGCCTTCAAACTTCTTCTGCAGCGCGCTCTTGTCCTGCGCAGCCTCGCCTTCAGGCTTCTTCGGCTGGGCGACGGCTGCGATGTAAGTGCCGTTGCCCTTAAGCAGCGGAGCGAGCAATTCCGCGTACCAACCACCACCCGGGGTGATCTCGATCAGGGTCTGGCCGGTCTTGACGCCGATGAATTCGAGCGTCTGCTTCGGATGGCGGTATTCATCGCGCGCCTTGTTCTTGTCCGAGCGCCATGCGCCGGCAAGCACCTGGTCCAGCTTCGCAACGGTGAGATCGGCCGCGCTCTGCGGCGGCGGCGGCGAAGCGGGCTGGTCGGCAGGAGCCGCGACGATCGCGGCCGGAGCGACGGTCGTGGATGCCGGTTCCTGCGCTCCGCAGGCGACCAAAGCGACCGTGAAAGGAAGTAACAGGCTGAGCTTGTTCATGACGTGATCCTTGGTCTTTTTCGGCGTGAATCGGCGAGCTACGCAGCGCGGCAGCCTATCACACGTGCCGACGAGCCGATTCGACACCGGTCGAGGCCAGCGTTCGCCTCGGCGCGCTTGCGCCGGCGATTTCGCGCGCCATTCCCGCGCAACGCACCCGCCGTTACATCATTGGAGATCCCGTCCGTATGAATGGCAGGGCGCGGACATGAACGCTCGCCGTTTCGTTCATCTGCCGTCGTGGATCAGCTCATGATCGATTCACCACCGGTGCGCTTTCCTATGCGTGCTCTATTAACCACACAAAGGGAGAACCACTCATGTTGCACTACGCCATCGTGTTCCTCGTCATCGCACTCATTGCCGCCGTGCTCGGCTTTGGCGGTATTGCCGGTGCGTCCGCCGGAATCGCAAAGATCCTGTTCCTCGTATTTCTGGTTCTCTTTGTGGTCTCCCTGGTCATGGGGCGTCGCGGCAGGCTTTGACATGACGCTGGGTCGGGCACGTCTCGTCAGCCGGCGAGGCGTGCCGACGCCGGATACGGCGGCACGTCTTCCTGTTCGCCAGCGAGCAGACGCTCGCGCAATGCACTCCACCATGCAGGGTCGAAAATTTCCGGATGCGTGGCGAGCAACGCATCGCGCAGGGTGTCGGGAATGCCCAGGAAGCGCGGGAATTGTTCCGGGAATACGTCGCTCTCGCGCACGCTGAGCCAGTCTTCGAGCGGGCGGGTTTCGTCGCCTTCGCGCGCCTCTGGCAGGCGGCGGAAACGACATTGCTCGACCAGGCAAAGCTCGTCGTAGTCGTAGAAGATCGCTCGACCGATGCGCGAAACACCGAAGTTCTTCAGCAGCAGATCACCCGGAAAGATATTGCTGCGCGCCAGGTCCTTGATTGCCTGGCCGTAGTCGAGCACCGCACGGCGCGCCGCATCGGGCGCGGCTTCGCGCGCGTACAGATTCAGCGGCCGCAGGCGACGTTCGATGTAGCAATGCCGGACGACGAGGTCATCGCCTTCGATCACGACACTCTCGGCGCATTCGATGGTCAATTCCTGCAACAGGGCTGACTCGAACTGCCGCAGTGGAAAATGCAGATCGTGGAACTCCTGCGCCTCGACGAGGCGGCCGACGCGGTCGTAGCGGAACACCAGCCGGTATTTCTCCTCGACCTGGCGTCGTGCAATGTCTTTCGGATAAGCGAAACGATCGCGGATGATCTTGACCACGATCGGGTAATTCTTCGGGGTGAATACCGTCATGACCATGCCGCGCTCGCCGTCCGCATGCACGAGACGCTCTTGCGGATGCCGCCCCAGGTGGCGGAATAGATGGCGATAGCGTTCGGTCTTGCCCTGCTTCAGGCGGCCAAGCACGCTGTAGATTTCGCCGACCGGCTTATGAGGCATCAGGCGCTGCAGTAGCGCGACCGTATCGCCAACCGTCGGCATATCCGCAAGAAACGCATTGCGTGCATAGCCGAACAGCAGTGAGACCTGGTCGGTATTTGTCAGCACCGCATCGGCGCGCACACCCTCGGCCGTGCTGACCAGTGCGATCACCAGCGGCGTACCTTCTTCGCCATCGACGAGTCGACCAACGAGATAAGCCCGGCGCTCGCGATAGAAGACGGTGTGCAGCAAGTCGATCGCATGCAGGGCGACGCCCTCCTCGAACGCGCGCTCGGCGATTTCACGCGCGATTGCCCGTGCGTCTCGAACGCTGTCGAGATAGCCGTTGGCAAACGGATAATCCGCCAGCATGCCGGCGCATGTCGCTGCTAAGTCGGCGTCGATTTCATGGCGCTTCAACAACGCAGGTTCGGCGATGCCATCCGTCGGCTCGTCCTCGAGCGCAATGAATTCGATGCCGGCATCGACGCCACGCGTGCGAAAGAATCGCCGCGACAGCGTGTTGAAGAACGTCTTGGTCAGCTCACGATCGAGCAGCGGCTCGACGCGGGCTGCAAATTCGATGCGGATGGTTGCCCACAGCGGCCGCGAGCGCACGCGGTCGTCGAGCAGCAACTCCAGCCGCTCCAGCGTTTCCGCAACGCACACGTCGTACAGGTCGATGCGTGTGCCACTGTCCATTTGCGCCGCGCGCCAGTCGCGTCGTTCGAAATGACGTTTCGCTCGCCGAGTGATGTCGGCGAAGCGCTCGTTATAGTCGAGGAAGGCATCGAAGATCAGCGCCGCCGCACGCGTGGCAGCGTCAGCTACGACGGAATGCTCGATGGCGTTCGGCTGCGTCATGGCGACAGTGTAGGCTGCGAAGGCCCGCACCCGCACCTCGTCGAAGCTCCAATTCGCGATCAGGACATCGTGATGTGGGGCCGCGTGCGATGTCTACGTCACCGGTGTAAGTTGGCGTCCGCAGACATCGCCTGCGAATTCTGGGGAAGGAAATGCGCGGATGCTTCAACGGTCGAAACACGGCTTTTTTTGCGGGCTTCGCCTGCGCATTAACGACGGCATCCGTCGGTCAGGCAGGCGATTTTTCTCCAGGTTCGATATGCCAGATTGCGTCCCCGGCGCAAACGGCGGCCACGAGCTTCTGCAACGCGTCTCCGATCGCGCTCCCAGCGGCGGGCGCAGCATCGACGTATCCAAGTGTCGTCAACGTTTCGGGCTTGAGCGGACAGATCAGCGAGATCAGGCTTCGCCTGCTCGGTGTCACCTACGGCGACAGTTCGCTTCTGCAGGTGCGCCTCGCGTCGCCGGCAGGGGACGTCGTCGCTTTCAATGGTGGTACTGCGTTTGGAACCACGCCCCTCCCGCAGGCAATCGCTGCCAATTGGACGTTCGCCGATAGCGCGGCGGAATACGGATTGTTCGGCAGTCCGGTCCAGTTCAGCGCCACGGCTCCCACCTTGTCCGGCACCTATTTGCCACGTAGTTTCACGCCCAACTTGCTGCCGGCGCCGGCGCCGGTCGCCTTGCCGTCCCAGCTCTTGACCAGCTTGAACAACCATCCAGCGAACGGCAGCTGGTCGCTGTTCGTTGCCCAGGATGCGTCGATGGCGACGCAGCCTTCGGGCACCATTGCGGGGGGCTGGTGTATGGACATCACGACAGCGATCAAACTGCCGGTCTGCTACGCGTTCCAGAACGTCAGCGGCAGCTTTTCGAACACGGACCCGATGCAAACCGGCCGCATCGTTCGCGATGGCCATCCGACTCTGTGCACGCATCCCAAGGGCGCTGCGCTGCAGAATGCGGTGCCCGTGCACTACACGAAAAGCGACTATGGGAATCCGACTGCCGCACCCATCTGCCTGACCGTAACCGCGGATTTCAGCGGTTGCAGCGGCAATACAACCGCGCTCGTGTTGTACAACAACTTCGACCCTGCGCATCCAGAGCAGGGCGTACTTGCCGACTCGGGTGTCAGCACCATCGGGAAAGTCTCGTTCTCGACACGCTTGAATGCAGGCCAGGCCTTCTCCGCGGTCGTCCATGAAATCACACCCAACACTGGCTGCCCGGCGTTCGCGTATCTTCTCGAAAGCAACACGTGCATTCCGCCGCCCGCGGGCGACGAGATCTTCGCGGACGGTTTCGAGGGACCGCCGCCGGTCTGAACCATCAACCGCGCACTCGAAGCACCGCGTTCAATCGTGCGCAATCAGCGTCAGAAGTCGGCGCGGCATGTCAGGTGGCAAGCCTGTGTGCTGCAGCGTCGCAAGCAGATGGTCGATGTTGTCATCCAGCATGAACTGCGGTCGCGGCTCGTCTCCACGCTGACGAATGCTGACCTCGAGACCGAGGGTCGACTGCGGCTGAAACAACAAGTCGTTCGCGATCAGGCCGCAGGCGCCGCGCTGGAGACGGTGCTTGGCATCGCTGCCATCGATGTCGCGCGTACCGCGCGACGGATCGAGGCGTTCGACCCAGAGGCCGAAATGATAGGGGTCTCTCGCGCCCGCTACCGGCACCGGAAGCAGGCCGCGCACGAAACGACGACGGCCATCCAGCAGCAGACCGTCGCCATCGTCCTGCACGCGATGACGCCATTGCCAGCGCGACATCGTGGCGAGACTGTCGGGGAAGCTGTGACTGATCTCCATGTTCGCGTGCACGCGACCGCAGCTTGCGCATGGACGATCGCCCGGTTGCGCCGGTGCCGCGACGCGTCTGGCGCAGATCGGCGCAAGCAGCTGGCGGCGCTTCCACGCGCGTGAGATGTCGGCGAGGCGCGGTTCGCGCTCCCAGATCTCCTGCGCGCATTTCAGCGCACGACGGTAGAGTGGATGGGCCCGCGCTTCGTCGCGACCGAGCAGATGCGCATCCACGGGTTCGAACGGCGCCTCATCGCGGTCGAGCAGGCACAAGCCGCTGCGCGACGCATGCTGTGAATGGCGCACCGCGAACACGACATCGCGCTCGCCTTCGTCCAGCGCGATGGTCGCGTCGACATCGCCCATCGCCCCCTCGACCCAATGCAGGGTGTACGAACCGAGGGGGTGACCTTTGTAGGCCAGCAGGCCGAAGCCGCGCCGATGCACGCGTCCGCAGCAATTGCAGATGTCGTCGTCGACGTTGGTCAATGGCAGCAGCCGCAGTGCTCGCGTGGCATAGGCCTTCCACAGGCGCGGATAGCGCGACAGCAGCACGTCCGGGTGCGTCCAGCGCTGGTTCGCTGCGGGCTCGCCATCGGACAAGGGGACGAGGTCACGGGATGGCGGCGGTGCGACTTCGTCGTAGAGATCTCGGTCGAAACGTTCTTCGTAGATGCGCTGCGTACTTTCGAGCACGTCGTCGTAGCTCGGTCGGCGGCGGCGCCCGAACAGCGTGCGCGTCAGCGACGCGACCACCGCATCCGGATCGGCCTGCGCACGCAATGCGACATGCCGCCCCTGCAGCAACAGCCACGCGGCGAAGCCATCGTAAGCATGCGGATCGAGCGGCTCGCACACCAAGCTTGCAGCGGCCCACAACTCCGGCGTGCGCAAGCCGGCGATGGCAAGATCGAAGCCGTGCTGGAAATCCTCCAGCTCGCCTGCGGACATCGACGCGAGGCGAAGTCGCAGGGCCGCCTCGACGCGACGCGGTTGCTGGCGCGGCACGTCGAGGCGATCCACCACATCGAAAAAAGCGCGTGTCGCGGCGTCCGTGTCGTTGCGCATGCAGCCCATCCGTGGATTGCGCCACCGGTGGGTCTCCGGCGGCGCGTCGGTTTACATCGCGGCGATCATTCGGTCGCCGAACTCCGAGCATTTCACCTCGGTCGCGCCTTCCATCAGACGTGCGAAGTCATACGTCACGTGCTTGCCCGCGATCGCCTTGTCCATCGCCGCGATGATCGCGTCGGCGGCTTCGGTCCAGCCCATGTAGCGCAGCATCATTTCGCCGGACAGGATTTCCGATCCCGGATTGACCTTGTCGAGGTTGGCGTACTTCGGCGCGGTGCCGTGGGTTGCTTCGAACACCGCATGGCCGGTCACGTAGTTGATGTTGCCGCCGGGCGCGATGCCGATACCACCGACCTGCGCGGCGAGCGCATCGGAAAGGTAGTCGCCGTTGAGGTTCAGCGTCGCGACCACGTCGTAGTCGGCCGGGCGCAGCAGGATCTGCTGCAGGAACGCATCGGCGATTGCGTCCTTGACCGTGATCGTCTTGCCGGTGTGCGGATTCTTGAACGTCATCCACGGACCGCCATCGAGTTCGACCGCGCCGAATTCGTTCTGCGCGAGCGCATAACCCCAATCGCGGAAGCCGCCCTCCGTGAACTTCATGATGTTGCCCTTGTGCACCAGGGTCACCGAAGAGCGGTCGTTGTCGACCGCGTATTTCAGCGCTGCGCGCACGAGGCGTTCGGTACCGTCCTTCGACACCGGCTTGATGCCGAAGCCCGAGGTATCGGGGAAGCGGATCTTCTTGTAGCGATCCGGGAAGTGCTCCTTGATCAGCGCCGCGAACTTCTTCGCATCGTCGGTGCCTTCCTGGAATTCGATGCCGGCGTAGATGTCCTCGGTGTTCTCGCGGAAGATCGTCATCTCGACCTTGGACGGATCCTTCACCGGCGAGGGCACGCCCTTGAACCAGCGCACCGGGCGCAGGCAGGTGTAGAGGTCGAGCATCTGGCGCAACGCGACGTTGAGCGAGCGGATGCCGCCGCCGACCGGCGTGGTCAGCGGACCCTTGATCGAGACCAGGTATTCGCGGCACGCCGCAACAGTTTCGTCGGGCAGCCAGTTGCCGACCTGGTTGAACGCCTTTTCGCCGGCGAGCACTTCCATCCAGTGGATCTTGCGCTTGCCGCCGTAGGACTTCTCGACCGCCGCATCGAGGACGCGCACGGCGGCGCGCCAGATATCCGGGCCGGTGCCGTCGCCTTCGATGAAGGGAATGATCGGCTGATCCGGCACCGTGAGGATGCCGTTCGCGATCGTGATCTTGGCGCCGCCAGCGGGCGGCGTGGGGGAGGCTTGCGTCATTGGGTTCTCCGGGATGCGGCGCCGCGGACCGGGA
>JBDSXV010000048.1:0-2959 GCA_039926025.1 Dokdonella sp. | reverse complement strand
CACGGCATCGTCGACTTCGACCGGATCGACGATGTGCGCGAACTTGATCGATTCGGCCAGTGCGACCAGGCCGATGGCGATCTCGCGCGGCGGCAGCGAGGGTCTGGTGTGCGTCAGCTCGTGATAGCGCTCGACGAAACCGGTGATATGCGCACGGTTCTCGTCGATGAGCTTGTTCAAACGCGTGCGGAACGCCGCATGGCGCACCGCGTGAAGACGCGCCTCCATCCACAGCAGGCAATGGTCGTTGCTTCGGAATACCTGCCCATAGAACGAACGAAGACGGTTACCGAGATCCTGCATGTCCGCCGTACTGCGGAAAATCTCGCGGAATACTTCGAGCATGTCCGAGTGGTCGTCGCGCAGCAGCTCGATGAACAGATCGTCCTTGCCCTTGAAGTTCGAATAGAACGCGCCGCGGGTATACCCAGCCTCCGCCACGATGTCTTCCACGCTGGCTCCGCCAAAGCCGCGCTTGGCGATGACCTTGCCGGTCGCAGCCAGTAGCGCCTGCCGTGTCTGGGCTCGACTTTCCTCTCGATTCAATCGTTTACGGACCATGCCGCGAGAATATCACGGGCATGGTCGTTACGATACAGTTACGCATTGCAATACACATATGTATTTGGATATGATGACGTATCGCGCAAATCAGGCGCGGCCCTCGGACGGAATCGCCATGAACACCTCCACCCCAGCAAAGATCCGCATCGCCTTGCTCGCGCTCGCTTCGATTTCCGCACTCGTGCTCGGCATAAGCGGTTGTCGCAATACCACCGCGGAAACCGCTGCAGCGACGCCGCTACGCCCCGTCGTCGCGCAAACCGTCTCCGCCGGCGACTACGCCATCACCGAGCGCTACAGTGGCGACGTGCATGCGCGTTACGAAGCACCGCTCGCGTTCCGCATCGACGGCAAGGTCACGCAGCGCGCAGTCGGCATCGGCGATCACGTCAATGCCGGACAACTGCTCGCGACGCTCGATCCCAGTGACGCGACGATGAATGCTGCCGGTGCACGCGCCGCTGTTGCCGCAGCAACCAGCCAACGCGATGTCGCGAAGCTGCAACGCGACCGCACCGCGAGCTTGCGTGAACGCTCACTTGTCAGTCAGTCGCAGATGGATCAGGTCGGCGACACATTGAAAGCGGCCGAAGCCGCGCTGCAGCAGGCACGCCAGCAACTGGGGGTGCGCGAGAACCAGGTCAGGTACGCGACGCTCACGGCCGAGCACGACGGCGTGATTACCACCCAGGATGCCGAAGCGGGTCAGGTTGTCGCCGCCGGCCAGCGCGTGTTCGGCCTTGCGTGGTCCAACGAACGCGAGGTGTACATCGCCTTGCCGGAGAATCGCGTCGCCGCGTTGCGTGCCGATGCCGATCTGAAAGTGACTTTGTGGGCACAGCCGGGGCGCAGCTATGACGGCAAACTGCGCGAGCTGTCGGCAGCTGCCGACCCACTTAGCCGCACCTTTCTCGCCAAGGTGACGATCGTCGATGCCGGCGCCGATGTACAACTGCAGATGAGCGCAGATGTCGCTGCCACGTCAAAAGCCAGCACCGACACCTTCACGCTGCCTTCCAGCGCGTTGTTCCACAAGGGAGCAAAGGCCGCTGTATGGATCATCGACGAGCATTCGCGTCTTGTATTGCGCGAAGTCGGCGTGACCCGCTACATCGATGACGGTGTCGCGATCGGCGGCGGACTCGCACCTGGAGACCGCGTGGTGACGCGCGGTGTACATACGCTACATGCCGGCGACAGCGTGCGCATCGTTGAACTGCCGTTTCAGCCGACTGAAGTCGCCGTGCGATGAGCGGCTTCAATCTCTCCGCCTGGGCCCTGCGCCAGCGTGTGCTCGTCGTCTACCTGATGGTGACGACGGCGCTGCTCGGTCTCTACGGCTACCTGCACCTGGGGCGCTCCGAGGATCCACCGTTCACGTTCAAGGTCATGGTGATCCAGACCTATTGGCCCGGTGCAACGACCAAGCAGGTGCAGGAACAGATCAGCGACCGCATCGCACGCAAGCTGCAGGAAACATCGAACGTCGATTTCGTGACCAGCTATTCGCGGCCGGGCGAGTCGGTGGTGCAGTTTTCGATCAAGGATTCGGCGCCATCAGCAAGCGTACCCGACACCTGGTATCAGGTACGCAAGAAGATCGGCGATATCGCGACGCAGCTGCCGCAAGGCATCCGCGGACCGTTCTTCAATGACGAGTTCGGCGACGTCTACACGAACATCTACGCACTGGAGGGCGATGGCTTCGATTTCGCCGAGCTGCACGACTATGCCGATACGATCCGCGTCGAACTGCTGCGTGTGCCCGGCGTCGGCAAGGTCGACTATTTCGGAGACCAGGAACAGCGCATCACGATCGAGATCGACAACGCACGCATCGCAACGCTCGGTATCACATCGGCGCAACTCGCCGCGGCAATCGGCGCGCAGAACGCGGTTACACCTGCTGGCGTGATCACAACGGACGAGGACCGCATCTTCGTGCGCACCAGCGGCCAGTTCGGCGATGTCGAGGGTTTGCGCGACACGAGCCTGCGCATCAACGGAAAACTGTTCCGCCTCGGCGACCTTGCCAACGTACAGCGCGGCTACGTCGATCCGCCAGTCGAACGCGTGCGCTACATGGGACACCCGGCGCTCGCGATCGGCGTGACCATGCAGGCCGGCGGCAACGTTGTCGAACTCGGTCGCGCGCTCGAAGCGACGACGAAACGCCTGCAGGCGGGTCTGCCAGCGGGCATCGCCCTGCACGAATACAGCAGCATGCCCGCAGCCGTGACAAAGTCGCTCGACGATTTCCTCGAAGCCGTCGCCGAAGCCGTGCTGATCGTCCTCATCGTCAGCCTCGCCAGCCTCGGCTTCCGCACCGGCATGGTGGTCGCGATCACGATCCCGTTCGTGCTCGCCGCAACCGCGCTCGGCATGTGGTGGTTCG
>JBDSXV010000047.1:0-8029 GCA_039926025.1 Dokdonella sp. | reverse complement strand
TCACGCCGTTCTACGCGATCGTGCGCATGATTCCGTTCAAGCTGCCGGGCGTGATAGCGATGTTCGGATCGATCGCGCTGCTGTTCTTCGTGCCGTGGCTGGATCGTGGCAAGGTGAAGTCGATTCGCTATCGTGGCCTCGGCTACAAGATTGCGCTCGGCTTGTTCGCCGCTTCGTTCGTGATGCTCGCCACGGTCGGCGCCGGTGTCACCTCGGAAGTGATTCCGGAGTGGTTTGGCACGAGCGTGGACGTCACCTTGCTCGAAAACCTGTTCGGGCGTTTCTGGATGACCGTCTACTTCGGGTTCTTCCTGTTCCTGTGGGCCTACACGTACTTCGGTTTCGAAAAGACCAAGCCCGTGCCGGACCGGGTGACCATGCATGACTAAGTCTACGAAGCCCCAATCGGTGAAGATCGCCATGCTGTTGAAACTCGCTGCGCTTCTGGTCACCGGCCTGATGACGATGGGCGTCGCCACCGCGTCGGAAGGCGGGGGGCTCGAGCCCGCGAATATCCGCCTCGACGACGTCGCCGCCATGCAGCGCGGTGCGCGCCTGTTCTTCAACTACTGCTCGGGCTGTCATTCCCTGCAATACATGCGCTATTCGCGCATCGCCGAAGACTTGCAGCTCGATCCCAAGGATGTCGAAAAGAACTTCGTGTTTACCGGCGGCAAGATTGGCGACCACGCGATCAGCCACATGCCGGCCGAACAGGCCGCAGTCTGGTTCGGCAAGGCACCGCCGGACCTGTCGCTGGAAGCGCGCGCGAAGGGTTCGGACTGGATCTACAACTACCTGAAGTCGTTCTACGTCGACCCGTCGCGGCCGCTCGGCTGGAACAACACGGTGTTCCCGAACGTGTCGATGCCGAACCCGTTGTGGGAGCTGCAGGGTATCCAGGTCGCGCATTTGAAGCCTGCCGAAGCGGGTCACGATGCGGAAGTCGAAAAGCTCGAGGTGAGGACGCCGGGCAGCCAGGACGAGGCGCAATTCGACCGCACCGCCCGCGATCTCGCGGCGTTCCTGCAGTACGCGGGCGAGCCGGCTGCGCTGAAGCGCGAGGCAATGGGCGTCTGGGTACTGCTCTATCTCGCCTTGTTCACGTTCATTGCCTACCTGCTCAAGCTCGAGTTCTGGAAGGACGTGCATTGAATTCCTGCAGGCTGGCGGCCGTCGGCGCCGCCAGCTGCCACGTTCCCCATCGAGCCGCTTGCGCCCGTAATCACCGTGCGGGCGTCAATCCACACCCTTTCATCGCTGCGCATTGCGCTGCCTAGGCGCGCGACGGCCTCGCGTAGTACATTGCGGTGTCAGGGGCTTGCCCCGACCGGGATGGAGGGGGAATCCAGAATGGCCTTGAACCAGCGCTCGCGTACTGTTTTGACCTTGTATTCGGCGCGCGACTGCGTCCATTGCCATCGCGTCCGCATGGCATTGGCGGCCAAGGGCGTGACCTACGACCACGTCCTGGTCGACCTCGACAACCCGCCCGAGGACCTGCTCGACCTCAACCCCTACAATTCGGTGCCGACCCTGGTCGATCGCGATCTGGTGCTGTATGACACGTCGGTGATCTGCGAATATCTCGACGAGCGCTACCCGCATCCCCCGTTGATGCCGGTTGATCCGTTGTCGCGCGCGCGTCTGCGTCTGGCGATCGTGCGGGTGGAAAACGACTGGCTGACCCTTGTCGACGAGATCGAAGCAGGTGGAAAAGCCGCCGATGTCGCGCGCAAATCGCTGCGCGACGACCTCACCAAGAACGCCTCCGCGTTCAAGGCATCCAAATTCTTCCTGAGCCCGGAAATCAGTCTTGCCGATTGCGCGCTCGCTCCGTTGGTATGGCGCCTCGGATCGCTGGGTGTGCAACTGCCACGTGAGGCACAGGCGATCGTCGACTATGGCGAGCGCATCTTCCGCAGCCAGGGTTTTGCTCGTAGCCTCACGGCCGAGGAAAAAGGGCTGCACCCGTTATGACCGAAGCCCCCGATGAGGGCGTCGACCTCCTGAAGTCCCTGCGGAAATCCTGTGCCCTCTAGTGCCATGACGTCCAACCGCCCGTATCTGTTGCGGGCTCTCTACGAATGGATCAGCGACAACGATCTGACTCCCCACTTGCTGGTCGATGCGACGGCAGACGGCGTGCGCGTGCCGCCAGGTGCCGCCAAGGACGGTCGTGTCGTCCTCAACATTGCGTCGCGCGCGGTGACCCAGTTCGAGGTCAGCAACGACTGCGTGCGCTTCCTCGCCCGGTTCGGTGGCGTCAGCCAGTCGATCTATGTGCCGATGGCAGCGGTGCTCGCGGTCTACGCGCAGGAAAACGGCCAAGGCATGATGTTTTCGGCCGATAGCGCGCCGACCGATTCGCCGCCGACCGCGCCGCAGCCGGATGAAGCACCCAAACGACCGCACCTGCGTGTGATCAAATGACACGGGATCTATCTGTCCCGAGCCAATCATTGACGGCCGGCGACGCCTAGCCCGGCGACCGATCACCCGGACGCGCCCAGCACGGGCCAGCTGAGCCGGTCGTCGCGGTGACGTTGGCGAAATCCCGCGCGATGCGGGTCAGGGTCTTACTGCACCAGACGCAAATGGTTCGTTCGGCTCAACGCCGCCGGCTCCTCCTGGGCAGGCAGCGGCAAGCTCCATGCTTCCAGGTGATGTCCGCTGAGGTCGAGATGACCGCGATGACGGTCACTGCCGCTGAGGCTGACCTCAAAACCATAGCGGCGCAGGAACGTGGGCAATCCGTTGCGCATGCCGACACGCAGGCGCTTGAGCGAGACGGTCTGATCCAGCCACTGTACGCCGGCTTCGCGGCACAGTTCACGTCCGGCGTGGATTGCGCGTTCGCGTGCGTTGAGCGCATCCATCCACGCCCAGATGAGGGTGCTGATGGCGAGCAGGGATATCCATGTGGCAGTCATGCCCACAGTGTGGGGACGACCGCTGCGGCAGGCAAGCGGGACAAGCGCCCTGGCTGAGGATTATTGCATTCAGCGGCGACAAGGCCGGACGCGGACCGACCGAGCGAAGTAACTTCGTGCGCACGTGCGTCCTGCACCGTTACAATCTTTCACCGCTACAATCGTGCCAGGCCGGCGCGGTCGGCGCACCTTGGGGGTTCAATGAAACTGGTCTTTCCTGGCGGCGAACACGCACCGGTCGAATTGGCAGATGGCACGACAGCCGTCGGCAGCGACGCAGACTGCGGCATCGTGCTCGCAGCGCCTGGCATCGCGCCGCGCCATTGCGAAATCACGATGGCCGCGGGTTCTGTGCTGGTGCGGGCGCTCGACGCCGCACCGACGGTACTCAATGGGCGCCAGATTGTCGGTGACACCGCCATCAACGAGGGCGATCTGCTGGTGTTCGGCCGCGTCGGTTGCTCGGTGAGCGCGAGCGAGCGCAAGCCCGCGCAGGCTCCACCGATGGCGCACGTGGCGTCCGATGACGATGGCCGCACGCGCGTGCGCGCCGCTTTGCCGCGTTTCTTGCTGCGCGGTGTGTCGGGAGCCACGTTCGGCAAGACCTTTGCCGTCATCGACAACGCGGTGATCGGCCGCCAGCCCGATTGCGATATCCCGGTGCCGGCCGAGGAGATTTCGCGCCACCATGCGCGCCTCAAGGTGACGCCGGACGGCGTGCATGTCGAGGACCTGGGGTCCGCCAACGGCACCTACATCAACGGCAAGCGGGTCGAGAAAGGCGTGCTGAAACCAGGCGAGGAATTGCGCCTGGACACCGTGCGTTTCCTGCTCGTTACGCCCGGCATGGACGCGAAACAGCAATCGGCCGGCGCCCGCGTCGAGCCCTCAGCGACGCCCGCGCCCGCGGCGGGTGGCAGTTCATCGGCGCTGTGGGTTGTCATCGGCGTGGTCGCGCTGGCGCTCGCTGCATTCGCGGTGCTGCACGCGCTCGGCAAGATTTGAGCGCACGCTGCTCGAAGCGTTGAACAAGCCTGTTGACGTCATGCCCGCGAATGCGGGCATCCATTGAAACCGGCTGCGTGGACGGGCGACCCCGCCGCTGAATAGCACTTGCCTAATGACCGGCCTTGGGCCGTAGCCCAGGCGCGCCGCGTGCATGACGACGGGTTGCTGAAGCCCCGAGTGCGAGGCTTCACGTGATCAGGCTCAGGTGTCGACCAGCTCGATACGCATCGACAGGTCGACAGCGTGGACATGCTTGGTCAGCGCGCCAATCGAAATATAGTCGACGCCGGTTTCGGCAATCGCGCGCACGCGATCGAGAGCGACCGAGCCCGAGACTTCCAGCGGCACGCGACCTCCGACTTCGGCCACCGCCTTCGCCAGCTCGTGCAACTCGAATTCGTCGAGCATGATGCGATCGGCGCCGGCATCGAGCGCCTCACGTAGTTCGGAAAAATTCTCGACTTCGGTCTCTACCAGCAAATCAGGATGCAGCGCGCGTGCGCGCTGGATCGCGGCGGCGATGGAGCCTGCCGACACGACGTGGTTTTCCTTGATCAGGATCGCGTCGTAGAGACCGATCCGGTGGTTGCTGCCACCGCCCACACGCACCGCATACTTTTGCGCGAGGCGCAGGCCGGGCAGGGTCTTGCGCGTGTCGAGGATTGTCGTGCGCGTGCCGCGTGCCGCTTCGACGTAGGTGGACGTCACCGTTGCCGTGCCGGACAGTGCCTGCAGGAAGTTCAGCGCAGAACGCTCGGCTGTGACGAGGCTGCGCGCCAGCCCTTCGATGTGGCATAGCAAGGCGCCCGCCGCGACGCGCTCTCCGTCGTCGGCGTACCACTCGATCCGAGTACCCGGGTCAATCTGGTGAAAGCACTCATCAAACCAGGCGCGCCCACAGAGCACGGCTGATTCACGCGTGATGACGCGCGCACGCGCGCGCGCAGCTGAAGGCAGCAGATCCGCCGTGACGTCGCCGGAGCCGACGTCTTCTTCCAGGGCGCGACGGACATCGCGCGCGATCGATTCGAACGACGGCAGTACCACGACAGGCGTTGTCACGTGCGACTTACTCGCTAAAGCTTGCGGAATGCGCAGGATAGCAAGGTCGGTGTATACGGCGAACTCAGCTGGCGGCAGGTGTGGCTGGCGGTGTCGCTGTCGGTGCCGGCGGGCTGCCTTTGGCGGGTTCATCACTGGCGTGGCGCAGGCGTGCCACGATTGCGTCGAGCGCGCGGTCGAACAGCGGCACTTCCTCGAGCACGATCGCCGTGCCACGGCGCATTTCCACCGCAAGCCCGGCCACGGTCTTGTCACAGACCTTGAGGCCGCGTCGATTGACGAACAGGTACTTCGCGCTGATCGGGCTGATCCAGGACAGTTTCGCGCGCTCGCGATTGTCGCTCTCGTCAACGAATTCGATCCATGTGCCGACCTTGAGTTCCCGTACGGCACGCACGTGCTCATCGTCTTCGGCAGGAATTTCGGCTGCTGTATCGGCTTCGGCCTGGGCCGAGCTCAGCACGACTTCTTCGACCGGGCTCTGGGTAACCACCGGAGCGCTTTCCGTCGCGTCGGCTGCTGCGACCGAACCGTTTGCCGATGAGGCTGCAGCGGCCGCTGGCGCCACGTTTTCCGCAATCACTTCCTGTGCGGTCTTGGTTTCGACCTTCTGGCCGTCGAGCAGGCGGCGATAGAACTGCGACAGCTCCTGCATGAGCTGCTTCACATCGCTTTCGTGGTACGCGACGGTCGTCAGGCCATGGCGCAGCGCCTTTTCCAGCTGCGGCAGCAGCGCGCGCAGACGCGTGTTATCGCTTTCGTTGTTCTTTGGCTGTGCACTCCAGACGAATTCGTCGGCGAAGCGCAAGGCATTGCGCCACTCGTCCGAGCCGTCACCCTGACGCAGCAGGGTCAGAACCAGGTAGTTCGCCCACGGTCGCGACAGCACGGTGTGCACGATCGGCGGCAGGTTTCGACCATCGATGCGCTTGAGAATCTCGCGTGCCGACGTGCGGCGAGCTTCCTGCAATTTCTCGCGACCGCGCGTTGCTTCTGCCGCGCGCTGTTCGGCGAGCTCGGCGCGCTTCTGATGCTGGTCGACAAAATCGGTAAACGCGGTCAGTTCGCGCTCGAATACGCCGACGTCGTCGTCGAAATCGCGCAGTACGGTTTCAACCGCTGCCTTGATGCGACCGAACACGCGCTGATCGCGGTCGGAGTCCTCGGACCAGCTCTTGCCGGCTTCAGCGAGAACGTCGAGCAGACGCCGCGCGGGGTGCGATTTCTGCGCGAAAAGATGTTTGTCGAGAATGGCGACCTTGAGGTACGGAATCTGCAGGCGACCAAACAGGGCCTGCATCTGCGCCGGCAAGTTGCGATCCTGCAGGATGTATTCGAACAACATGCCGACGAGATCGATCGTGTCCTCGTCCGCATTGGAGACGCGCCGTTCCTTTGCGTCATCCGAAAGCTTGCTGACCTGATCGAGCAACTCGCGCTTGATCTGCTGTACGGCCTGGGCCGCGTCGGAAACACTGTCCGCCTTGGCCTGCATCGCGATCGACTGGCTTTGCAGGATCGTCAGCGCACTCAGCAGGTCGGTTGCGCTCAGCCCCGGCAACCCCAGTCCCGTGCCTGCGCCGGCCTCGGTTCCCGTCCCTGCAAAACCTTCGTTGGCGTGGCGATTGGCCAGCAGCGAGCGCACGGTGTGATAGATCTCGGCCTGCAGGGCATTCGCTGCCGGATCGTAGTAGCCGGCCATGCCTTGGCCGGCTTGCGGCATGCCGATCCCGGCGCGCGGATCGATGCTCCCCGCGGGAGGCATCGGTCGGTTGCCGGTCTGCGCCATATGGCGCACCTGCGGCAGCACGCCGGCGCGGATCAATTCGGCGTTGACCTCTTCGTAGACCGGGTCGAGACCCGCCATCACGTAGCGATCGAACAGCTTGTAGATGATCAACTTGACCTGGACGTTGACATCGAATTCGTGGATTGCGATGCGGAATGCGTTGCCGAGTATGGTGGGGCCAATCGGATTGTTCGCATCGTCGACCTTGGTGCCGCCGATCAGGACGGCAAGGCGCTGGTTGACCTGGTAAAGCGAGCGCTGCAGTCGATTCTCGGCTTTCGCGACCATGCTGGTGACCGCGAGTGATTCCTCCAGCTCGACATCGTCAACCAGCGACAGTCCGCCATTGCCCTGGGGCGCGCTCTCGGGCTTGACCGGCTTTAACTTGCCGTCGGCGAATTCGCCAAACGCCTTGGTCGCGTGTTCCTGGAACAGACGCTCGACCAGCTGGCGTTTCTTGCGCACTTCGCGCATGCCGTCGAAGAATTCGGTCTGGATCGCATTGCTGCCGGCGCGTTCGGCGAGGTCGAACAAGGCGTCGTCAACATTCTCGAACAAGGTGCCGACAAGGCCGTTGATGCGCTTGAGCGAAATGCCGCGCACCAGCTTGAGCAGATCACCGAGGCGATCAGAGCCGCTGCCAGTGGCTTGGCGCTGCTGCAAGTCGACGACGTTGGGGTCTTTGGCGGCGGTCATTGTCGATTCCGTGATGCGCTTTGACGAACGGCTTGGTGCCAATCGTTGCGGCAAGCCATCATAAGGCCGCGCCGGTCATATAGTGTGATGGACGTCACGCTGCGTTTCGGGTTGCGTTCACGCAGCAGGGAAATTGGTGATTTGCGAAGTGGTGATGGCCTCGTCGCTCAGCATGACCGGAATATCGTCATCCAGCCGATAAATGCTGCGCGCGTCACGCGTGATCAGGCCACCCACGATCGTGCTCGCAACACGCGCGCCATTCGCGCTCACGACTTCACCGGCGAGGATTGCGCCGTTGAGTGCCGTCAGTTCGGTCTCGGTCAGCATTCGCAGCGGCGATTTGGTGACTGGACAGCAGAGGATGTCGAGCAGACGTTTGTCCATGGAGTACGCAGGCTTTGGCCGGCTGGTGCACGGCGGAATACGCGTACAATAGCGATTTAAGTGTGTGGCTGCCATGACGGAAAATGCGACCGGACAGCCGCGAGTCGGCGTCGTGATGGGATCCCAGTCGGACTGGGAAACGATGCGTCATGCG
>JBDSXV010000046.1:0-10779 GCA_039926025.1 Dokdonella sp. | reverse complement strand
TGCCAGACATCCTTGTGCTGGATCTGGATGCTGACCGGCTTCAACTCGCCGCCATAGACGATGGCCGGGACAAAACCAGCGTGACGCAGGCGGCGGCTCGCACCCTTGCCTTCAACGTTACGCTTTTCAACCATGATTTCGTGGATCTTTGCCATGTTCGTGTTGCCTTCTTGCTATTGAACCGCTTCACAGCGGTGTGGAGCTCCCCCGCGACCAGGAGAGCCATTGTGGAACCGGGATTTGAGATTCGCGATTCGGGATTTGCAACGGCGAAAGCAGACGGCTTCACGCATTGACGAATCCCGTATCGCGAATCCGGTTTTTCAATCGACGTACAGCGAACTCACCGATTCACCGTACGCGATGCGGCGGATCGTTTCCGCGAGCAATTCCGCAACCGACAGCTGGCGGATCTTTCCGCACGACTTCGCCGACGCTGACAGCGGAATGGTGTCGGTCACGACCAGCTCGTCGAGCGCGGACCCGTCGATATTCGCGATCGCCGGACCCGACAGCACCGGATGCGTGCAATACGCAACCACCTTGCGCGCGCCATTCTTTTTCAGCGCCGCCGCGGCCGCACACAAGGTGCCGGCCGTATCGACGATGTCGTCGACAAGCACGCAGACCTTGTCCTTGACCTCACCGATGATGTTCATCACGGTCGATTCGTTCGCTCGCGGGCGGCGTTTGTCGATGATCGCGAGATCCGCGTCGTCGAGGCGCTTCGCGACCGCGCGCGCGCGCACCACGCCGCCTACGTCTGGCGAAACAACGATGATGTCGTCGTTGCCGTAGTAACGCCATATATCGGCGAGCAACACCGGAGACGCGTACACATTGTCGAGCGGAATATCGAAGAACCCCTGGATCTGGTCCGCATGCAGGTCCACCGTCAGCACGCGATCCGTGCCGACCGTGCAGATCATCTGCGCCGCAACCTTCGCCGTGATCGGCACACGTGCCGAACGCGGGCGTCGATCCTGTCGCGCATAACCAAGGTAGGGAATTACCGCGGTCACGCTGGCTGCAGATGCACGCTTGAGAGCGTCAATCAGGGCCAGCAACTCCATGAAATTGTCCGCCGTCGGTGCACACGTCGGCTGGATCACGAAAACTTCCTGACGCCGGACGTTTTCTTCGATCTCTATCTGCACCTCGCCGTCGCTGAAGCGACCAACCAGCGCCTTGCCCAAAGGAACGTTCAGTTCCGCACAGATCGTGGTGGCAAGATCCCGGTTGGCGTTGCCGGTAAAAACCAGAATGCCCGAGGTATCCATATGCGAGTCCAAAGCCTTGCTCCGTTACGCCAAGTTCGCGGCAGGATACCGACCGATGTTGCTGTTGCCGTGGACGCGATCAACTCGATACGCAATTCGCGGGCTTGACCGAACAAATTGGCTGGGGCGGCAGGATTCGAACCTGCGCATGCCAGGATCAAAACCTGGTGCCTTACCGCTTGGCGACGCCCCAACTTCAAACTTCACGTCCGCGCGGCCTGCACTTGCGCAAGCAAGGGCGACTGCGTCACACCGCGAGCAACGAACGCACGCAATGCAACCGGACAATCCTTCGCGACCGTCACTGCGGCTTCGCGCGAATCGAACGCCGCGAAGATGCATCCGCCGGAGCCACTCAACCGCGCTTCGCCATGTTCGTGCAGCCAATCCAGCGCACGCGCCACTGCGGGAAAGCGTTCGCGCACGACCGGCTCGAACGCATTGACCGTCGCAGCACCCGAAACAAAGAGCGGAATTGTCAGACGCGGCGCGTTGCGTGTCAAATCCTTTGCCTGGAACAACTCGACAGTCGGCACCCTGACACCGGGATCGACGACGACATACCAGCGCTCAGGCAGGGCGATGGCGCTCAGGCGTTCGCCGACACCCTCAGCCCACGCGCTGTATCCACGCACGAAGACGGGCACATCGGCGCCCAGCTTGAGTCCTATGGCGGCCAAGGCATCCTCGTTCAGATTGGCGTTCCACAGCGCATTGAGCGCCACCAGCACCGTCGCCGCATTCGAACTGCCGCCACCGAGACCGCCACCCAACGGAATGCGCTTGTCGATCGCGATGTCGACTCCCAACCGACTGCCCGTTACTGCCTGCAGGGCCTTGGCTGCACGCACCGCGAGATCGTTTTCCGAAGCAATACCGGGCAACGGGTCGTGCCGATGAACAAAACCGTCCTCGCGCACGCGCAGCCGCACGAGATCGCCCCAATCGAGGAGTTGAAAGACCGTTTCCAGCAGGTGGTAGCCGTCTTCGCGGCGTCCGACAATATGCAGGAACAGATTCAGCTTGGCCGGCGCAGGCCAATCGCTCCAGCCCAGCCAGCGTCCAGCCGGGCCCGACTCGGGCGCGTCCGCATTCACTGCGGCGCCCATTCGCGGATCGAGAGACGCACCTTGTAGCTGCCTTTGGCCGCAAAGACCTTACTCGGTAGCGGCGGATCGCGGCCTTCGTCGTAGTCGAGAAA
Source organism: Dokdonella sp. (assembly GCA_039926025.1). Lineage (GTDB taxonomy): Bacteria > Pseudomonadota > Gammaproteobacteria > Xanthomonadales > Rhodanobacteraceae > Dokdonella_A. The sequence continues at coordinate 8,298 of JBDSXV010000046.1, read as the reverse complement.
CTGTACCTTCCAGCCAGCCTGATGGATCTGCGCCGGCAGTCCATCCGTGCGAAATTCGATATGTGCCTCGCCCGGAGCGCGAGCTCCGCGTACCCAAGCAACGAGCTCATCCACCGGCACGCGCCAGCCGAGCTCACGTTCGAGCAGCGCCGACGCGTCATCGCCCGCAATCGCCTCGTCACGCAAGCCTTCGAGCACGACATGACCGGGACCGCCAGAAAGCGTCCAGGTCTTGCCGGTCACAGGCGCATGCACGCTGAAGCGGAACTGGCGGTCGTGCTGACTCCACTCGAGCGAACCGCTACCGCCATCGCGCCCATCGGAAACGCCGAGCCGGCCGCGCAGGGTCCATGCATTCTGAGCCGCCAACGCATGTTCGCGCACAACCTGGCCCGCCAAAGCGTCTGCAGTGGGCGGGACCTGTTTTACTTGTTGGCGAGCACACCCGGTCAGCAGCAGCACGAGCGCCATCGAAGCGGCGCCACGCACACGACAGGTCCTCATGATGTCAGCCGCTTGATGGCCTCGAGCAGGGTCTTGTTGCCGGCGTCCTTCTTGCGGCCCTGGTCCCAGATGCGACGCGCTTCGTCGCGATCACCCTTGACCCACAGCACCTCGCCCAGATGTGCAGCAATGTCCGCATCCGGCTGCTTCGCGAAAGCGCGACGCAGGCTCTCCAACGACGCATCGAGGTCGCCCATGCGATAGCGCAGCCAACCCATGCTGTCGATGATTGCAGGCTCGTCGGGCTTGAGTTTGAGCGCACGCTGGATGAGGTCCAATGCTTCCCCGTGCTTGGCCGAATCAGCGCGGTCGGCGCGATCGGCCAGCGTATAGCCAAGCGCATTCATCGCCTCGGCATCGTCCGGCTTCAGTTCGATTACGCGACGCAGATCGTGTTCGCCAGTGGCGAGATCTCCCATATCCACCGCGAGCAATGCGCGCGCGTACAGAAGACGCGGATCGTCCGGTAGCGACGCGAGCGCGCGCGTGTAGACGGCCAAGGCTTCATTCGGACGAGTTTTGCGCAAAAGGTCCGCTTCAAGCAGGCAGGCACTGCCGAGCTGATCGCTGTCCTCGGCCGTCTGCGATTGCAGCTGGTGCAGGAAATCCAGTGCTGCCTGAGTACGGCCAAGCTGGTCGAGCACTACCGCTTCACGCAATTGTGCCTCGAACCAGCGCTCATCCTCATCGGAGATCGTGCGGTACCAAGCCAGCGCCTCGTCGCGCTTTTCAAGCATTTCGGCAACCTGGCCGAGCAGATAGAGACGTTTGCCTGCACGCGCGGATTTGTCCGTGTTGAGCTCGCCATACAACGCCCGCAACGCGGGCTTGTCGTCGGCGCGCGCAGCGTACGCCGCGCGCGCACCGTAGGTAACGTCATCCTGCGGTCCATTCGCGAGCGCATGTGCGGCACCTGCGTTGTCGCCACTATCGGCGAGCAACGCCGCGTAGCCACCACGCAAGCGCTGACTGTCCCGATTTGCGCGCATTGCCTCGGCGTAGATCGCCCGCGCGGCAGCCTTGTCACCCCTATCCAATGCCAGACGCGCACTCCAGGCGTAAGCATCCTCGCCATGAAAACGGATGACGGCTGCGTCGGCAAGGCGCTGCGCCAGAGCCTTGTCGTCCAGCTTGAATGCGAGCTGGCTCACGGCGACCCAGTTCGTTTCCTTGGCGGAGAGGTGTTCGGCGGACGCGAGACGTTCGAGCAGATGCGCGGCGACCGCCTTGTCCTCGACGCTCAGCAACACCTGCGCAATCAGACGCCAGGCTTGGTCACCGCCATTCGCCGCCAGCGCTTTGAGGTCCGCATACGCATCGTCGATGCGCAGTTCGCTGAGCGCTATCCACGCGCGTGCCTGACCGATGCCCGAATCCTGGGGGGCCAGTTGCTGCCAGCGCTTCAATGCGCGTCGCGCCAGCGACCAATCCTTGACCGATAGGGCGAGATGCGTTGCCTCTTCACTGGGCCCGGGATCGGGCGAGAGTTCAGCCGCTTCCGTGAAACTCATGGCGCTGCCCGCAAGATCGTTGTTCTGCAGCGCGAATTGCGCCGCAAGCAGCTTGAGCGGGAGATCGGCCTCCGCTGCCACCGGCCTCACCGTCGAAGTGCCTGTGACGGTTGCCGCCCTGTCGGGTTTCACGTTTGAACAGCCGCCCAGCACCAGGATCAGGACCGTGCATACGGCCTGAATGGCGTGCTTGTCTGGAGTGCGAAGTACGCGTGCGAAGTGCATGCAAAGCCTTGTCTTGCTTGATATCGCGGAACGGCGCCCGCACAATTCGGGACAGTGACCGCCGACGATGCGTCCGATCCTGGCGACGTGACGACTAGCTTAGCCGATCTCATCTACCACTTCCGGTCCCATGCCGCCGTGAGGGGCGGGATTGCATTGCAACACTTTCGGCCTCTCTCCTGACGCCTGTTTCCCTATGGCTCTCGTCGCTCTCGGACTCAACCACAAGACTGCACCAGTCGCCCTGCGCGAACGCGTTGCGTTCCCTGCCGACGCGACTTCACCAGCGCTCGTCGAGCTGCTCGCCGAACCTGGCGTCCGCGAAGCCGCGATCCTGTCGACCTGCAACCGCACCGAGCTGTACTGCACCGTTGAAGCAGGCGCCGAAGCGGTACCAGCGGAATGGTTGCACCGTCACCAGCAGCTGACCCTTGCAAGGGTCGACGAGTTCCTCTATCGCCATCACGATGCGGATGCAGTGCGGCATCTGTTCCGCGTCGCGACCGGGCTCGAGTCGATGGTGCTGGGCGAACCGCAGATTCTCGGTCAGGTCAAGGATGCCTATGCCCTCGCGCGCGGCGCACAAACCCTCAAGGCGCCGCTCGAGCGCCTGTTCCAGAACACCTTTGCGGTGGCCAAGCGTGTACGGTCGGATACGCGTATCGGCGCGAACACGGTCTCGGTCGCGTTCACGGCGGTGCGCCTCGCCGAACGCGTATTCACTGACCTTCGCGAAGCCTGCGTGCTCTTGATCGGCGCCGGCGAGACGATCGAACTGGCCGCGCGTCATCTCACCGAAGCCAAGGTACGTCGTCTTATCGTCGCCAACCGCACGCTCGAGAACGCGCAGATGCTGGCCACTCGATTCGGCGGCTACGCCATATCGCTTGCCGATCTGGGCAAGCATCTTGCCGAAGCGGATATCGTGATTTCATCTACCGCGAGTCGCGAACCCGTGCTGACGCGCGAACAGGTCGTTGCCGCGATCGCAGCGCGCCGCCGTCGACCTATGTTCCTGGTCGATATCGCCGTACCGCGCGACATCGACCCGACGATCGCCGACCTCGAAGACGTCTACCTGTACACGATCGACGACCTGCGCCAGGTCATCGATGAAAACATGCGCACGCGCCGCGAAGCCGCGCGCGAAGCCGAAGCAATGATCGAATTGTCGGTCGAACACTACATGGGCTGGTGGCGCGCACTCGACGCGCACAATCCCGTCATCGACCTGCGTCGCGTCGCTGAATCGAATCGCGACGAAATATTGGCGAAGGCACAAGCCCTGCTTGCGCGCGGCAAGTCGCCCGAAGAAGCGCTCGCCTTCCTCGCCAACACCCTGACCAACAAGTTGCTGCATGCACCCAGCGCCAACCTGCGCGCCGCCGCGTTGCGCGGCGATGCCGAGTTGCTCCACGCTGCACAACGCCTGTTCGATGCCGGTTCGGACGTCGAGCGCGAGCGTTAGCTCCTGTTTCGGTCATTGGGCGCCCGAGCAAAATGTCCTTTTTTCTGCGCTGAATCCCGCCTGCGCACGCCCCGCCGGGCCATCCACGCCGCATCGAAGCGGGCTCTTCTATCGCCCCAGGCGAAATAAATACTCTCCCATCATGCAAACCAGCATCCGCCGAAAACTCGAACAACTCGCCGAGCGCCACGAAGAGCTTGAGCACATGCTCGCCAGTACCGAAGTCCTCGCCGATGTGAAGCGCCTGCGCGATGTCTCGCGCGAACATTCGCAACTGACCCCGCTGACGGAAGCGCTGCGCGCCTACGACGAGGCAGGCAGTGCGCTCGAATCGGCAAAGGCGATGTTGCGTGATCCGGAAATGAAGGACCTGGCAGCCGAGGAAGTCGCGATGCTGGAGGACGAGCGAGCAACTTTGGAAGGCGACCTCAATCGCCTGCTGGTCCCGAAGGATCCGCGTGACGAAGGCAACCTGTTCCTCGAAATCCGCGCAGGCACCGGCGGCGATGAAGCGGCAATTTTCGCCGGCGACCTGTTGCGCATGTACCTGCGCTACGCCGAGCGGCGCCGCTGGGCCGTCGAGATCCTTTCATCGAGCGACGGCGAACACGGCGGCTACAAGGAAGTCGTCGCACGCGTCGAAGGCGCCAGCGCATTTTCGCGGCTGAAATACGAGTCGGGCACGCACCGCGTGCAGCGCGTGCCGGCAACCGAAGCGCAGGGGCGCATCCACACCTCGGCGGCGACCGTCGCGATCCTGCCGGAGCTTGATGAAGTCGACGACATCGAGATCAACCCGGCCGACCTCAAGACCGATACGTTCCGCGCATCCGGCGCCGGAGGACAGCACGTCAACAAGACCGACTCGGCCATCCGCATCACCCATCTGCCAAGCGGCATCGTCGTCGAATGCCAGGACGAGCGCAGCCAGCACAAGAATCGCGCGCGCGCGCTGTCGCTACTGAAGGCGCGCCTGCTTGACGACGCGCAATCCAAGCAGGCTGCCGTACAAGCCGCTTCACGCAAACTGCAGGTGGGTTCCGGGGACCGCAGTCAGCGCATCCGCACGTACAACTTCCCGCAAGGTCGCATCACCGACCATCGCATCAACCTGACGCTCTATCGGTTGCCCGAGATCGTCGCGGGCGATCTCGATGAACTTGTTGATGCGCTGACGCGCGAGGATCAGGCGGATCAGCTGCAGCAGTTGACCGGGATTGTCTGAGCGTTACAGTGTGCGGCCGATCACGTCGGTTTCAAGCGTTGCGGCAGGATCCAGCGCGACAGACTGACTCCCGCCAATGCTCTCGCCAGACACCTCATCTCTCCAGTCGCAGTCCGGTTCCTGCAATCCATCGAGCTGGAAACAGACAGGAACCAATGCAGCGCCCGCGACCGAATGTCCACCTACGACTTCGGGCCGGAAAGTCCACGTCTTTACCGACGTCACAGCAGCATTGACGAGCCGGCCATCTGCTTTGGGAGCGCGTTCATACGGAGCAACGCTTTTGACCAGGCCTGCCGCGTCATAGTGAACCTCTAGCAGCACGAGCCCCTGCTTTTTGGCCGAAGCTCCGAATTGGGGATATGCGGGCATCACGGTGTGGCCATAGCCTCCGCCAGTGGCGGCACCCCTCACGCGCACCTCAAAGCCATCGGCGACCAGAGAGATCTTGAGTGACGTACTCAGCTGGGTGTTCGTCGCGGCAAATTGACCGTTGATTTTACCGGGTTTGAAATGCCAGCTTCGAATCGCGTTTTCGAGTCGCGCATGGAGCTTCGGAACGCGCGTATCGCGTGTCGTCAACAGCGTTACGTACCCATAGGCATCAAGCGACACATCCCAAGTCACGTTCACGATAGCTGATGTCGGCTCTTTCGCGAAGACCCCCATTGAACACATTGCCAACGCCACAACGACTGATGATGCGATCCGCGATTTCATATGTCCTCTTGGACGCAAGCTATTCGATGGTGAACTGGTATCGTGATTGTACGGCACCGTTGCGCGGTCGCACGCAACCGCTTCATCGCCGATCAGCTCAACGCCATGACTAACCTCGCAACAGGCGATCGACAATCGCAGCATACAGCGCCGGCAGGCGCTCGAGCTCATCCAGCTCGATGCATTCATCGACCTTGTGAATGCTCGCATTGATCGGACCGAGTTCGACGACTTCGGCACCTAGCGGCGCAATGAAGCGGCCGTCCGACGTGCCACCGCCGGTGCTCAATTCCGGTTCGACGCCGCATTGATCGCGAATCGCCGCGAGCGCTGCATCACGCAACGCGCCACCCTGTGTCAGGAACGATTCACCAGACAACCACCAGTCGATCACGAAATCGACATCGTGCGTGCGCAGGATCGCTTCGACGCGCTCGCGCAATGACGCGCTGGTGCTCGCCGTACCAAAACGGAAATTGAATACCGCGCGCAGTTCGCCGGGAATCACATTGTCGGCGCCAGTGCCCGAGTTGATATTGGATACCTGGAACGAAGTCGGCGGAAACGCTTCGTTGCCATCATCCCAATGCGTTGCCGCAAGTTCGGCCAGCGCCGACGCGAATGCATGGATCGGATTTTGTGCCTTGTCCGGGTAGGCGACATGACCTTGTATTCCGCGCACCTGGAGTCGACCGGTGAGTGATCCGCGTCGACCGACGCGGATCAGATCGCCCAGCTTCTCCTTCGACGAAGGTTCACCCACCACGCACCAGTCGATACGTTGACCTCGACGGCGAAATTCATCGGCTACGCGACGCACGCCGTCGATCGACGCGCCTTCTTCGTCCGAGGTCAGCAGCAGCGCAAGTGTGCCGGCGTGATCGGGCTTCGCACGTACTAATGTCTCCAGCGCGATCGTCATCGCAGCGACGCCGGATTTCATGTCCGCCGCCCCTCGGCCGTATAGACGCCCATCGCGCACGCTGGGCTCGAATGGCGCACTCGTCCATGCTTCGACAGGGCCGCTCGGCACAACGTCGGTATGGCCGAGGAACGCGAGCAAGGGCCCGTCCTTGCCGTGCGTGGCCCACAGGTTGTCGACTTCGCCGTATCGCAGGTGCTCAATGGTGAAACCAGCGCGTGCCAGGCGCGCGGCAATCACCGCTTGGCAGCCGGCGTCGTCGGGCGTGACCGAGGCGCGGCGCATGAGGTCACAGGTCAGATCAAAAACGGTCGATGTCATTGCACAGGTCCGGGCATGCATGGTCTTCAGGTTCGCCGCGACGGCAGCCGCGACGGTGCGCTCACGCGAACAATCCAGCGAAGAGTTTGTCGGAAAACCCCTGCAGCACGCGACCGTCCGCCATTACGACCAGCGGACGGCGGATCAGCGCAGGATGTTCCTTGAGCAACAGCGTCCACTCAGCCGCGCTACCGGGCGACTTGCGCGCCTCCGGCAGGCCGCGCCACGTCGTACCGCTGCGATTGACGAGTTTTTCCCAGCCGCCGAGCGCGGGCGCCCACGCCTTCAACGTTGCCGCGGGAATCGGATGCGTGCGGTAGTCTATGAATTCATAGTCGACCTTCTTGCGGTCGAGCCAGTTGCGCGCTTTCTTGCAGGTGTCGCATTTGTCGAGGCCGTAAATCGTCGTCATGCGCGCCTCATGCCCGCAGCAGTTCGTTGATGCTGGTCTTCGAACGCGTCTTTGCATCGACGCGCTTGACGATGACCGCGGCGTACAGGCTGTGGCTGCCATCAGCAGCCGGCAATGAGCCCGCGACGACGACGCTGCCCGCGGGCACGCGCCCGTAAGTCACCTCGCCCGTCGCGCGATCGTAGATCTTCGTCGACTGACCGAGGAATACGCCCATGCCGATCACGCTGCCACGTTCGACGATGACCCCCTCGACGACTTCGGAACGCGCACCGACAAAGCAGTCGTCTTCGATGATGGTCGGATTCGCCTGCAAGGGCTCGAGCACGCCGCCGATGCCGACGCCGCCCGACAAATGCACGTTCGCACCGATCTGCGCGCATGACCCGACCGTGGCCCAGGTATCGACCATCGTGCCGGCACCCACATGCGCACCGATGTTCACGTAGCTCGGCATCAGCACCGAGTCTTTCGCGACATGCGCGCCACGTCGCACGAGCGCACCCGGAACCACGCGCGCGCCTGCGGCACGAAATTCCGCGTCACCTGCTTCGGCGAAACGCAGCGGCACCTTGTCGAACGCCGCCATCGGACCGCCATCCATGACGCGATTCGCGCTGATGCGAAAAAACAGCAGGACCGCTTTTTTCAACCACTGCTGCGTATGCCAGCCACCATTGCCGTCAGGCGCTGCGACGCGTGCGCTGCCGGCCTCGAGTGCGTCGAGGATCTGTTCGATCGCGGGACGCAACGTCGTTGCGATCTCGTCGTCGGTCAATGCGGCGCGACGCTCCCAGGCGTCGTCGATGAGGGATTCCAATGGCTGCATGGGTATCTCGGTCAGGGTGATGGCGAAGCGCCAAGATGGTCCAGCAGGATCGCACGCAGCGAAGCCTGCAAAGATTCATCGAGCATGGTGTCATTCTCGTCGCTGAGGACGAAGAAGTCTTCCACGCGTTCGCCGAAGGTCGCAATACGCGCATCGTGCAC
>JBDSXV010000045.1:0-25416 GCA_039926025.1 Dokdonella sp. | reverse complement strand
GCATCAAGCGCGTGATTCGCGATCGTCTTGGCCACGAAGTCGAGAACGTCGAGCTCGTGCGCGAAGCGAAGCCGGGCAAGGACCTCACGATCTCGATCGATCGCCGCATCCAGTACCTCGCCTATCGTGAGCTCAAGGCCGCTCTGGTCGAGCATCAGGCTTCCTCCGGCTCCATGGTGATCCTCGACGTGCCGACCGGCGAGATCCTCGCGATGGTCAACCAACCGTCGTTCAATCCAAACGCGCGCGGCAATGTCGATCCTGCCTATCGGCGCAACCGCGCAGTCACCGACGTGGTCGAACCAGGTTCGACGATGAAGGCGTTCACGATTTCCGCCGCGCTGGAAAGCGGCAAATGGAAGCCGCACACCGCGGTCGATACCAATCCCGGATCGCTGCGCTTGTTTGACGGAACCATCATTCACGACGTGCACAACAAGGGGTTGATGGACGTCACTGGCGTCATCACTCACTCAAGCAACGTCGGCGCGGCGAAGATCGCGGCAACGATGACGCGCGATCACCTCTACGACGTGTTTCATCGTTTCGGTTTCGGTGAGGTCACGGGTTGCGGTTTCCCGGGCGAGTCACCGGGCAATCTGCCGATTGCGAAGAGCTGGGGGCCGGTCGAGCAGGCGACGATCGCGTACGGCTATGGCGTCAGCATGACGCCCTTGCAGATTGCGCAGGGCTACGCTGCGCTCGCCAACGACGGTCGCTTGCGCTCACCAACGTTCGTCAAGGGTGCGCAGAACCCTGATCATGCGGTGATTGATCCGCAGATCGCCGCAAGCTTGCGCACGATGCTGGAAACCGTGGTGACGCCGGAAGGATCCGGCCTCAAGGCGGCGATCACGAACTATCGCGTGGCTGGCAAGACCGGCACCTCGCGCATTTCGGCGGGTGGTGGCTACCAGAAGAAACATATCTCGCTGTTCGTCGGCATGGCTCCGGCGAGTGCGCCACGTCTGGTCGGCGTCGTGGTGATCCATGATCCGCAGGGCCCCTATTACGGCGGCCTGGTTTCCGCGCCGGTATTCAGCAAGGTCATGGAAGGCGCACTGCGCCTGCTTGACGTATCGCCCGACGATGTCCAGAACTGGTACACCGCAGCGCCCGATTCCGGGCACACCCTGCACCCTGCAAGGCAGGCGCCGGACGGCGCCACCGCCGAACCGGATTTTGCGGAGGGTGTACCCGAATGAATACGACGCATCGTGCCATGAGCGTGCGCGAACTGCTGCAAGGTTGCGCTGATGCCAGTGCAACGGCGGACATCGTCGTGCACGGCCTCGCGCTCGACTCGCGTCAGGTCAGCCCAGGCGATGCGTTCGTTGCACTCTCTGGCGCGACAACCCACGGCATCAAGTTTGCCCCGGCGGCGTCGGTGCGCGGAGCGGCGGTGATCCTGGCGGAAAAGCCAGTACCCGCACCGTTCGCGCCCGATGCCCGCCACCCCATCGACGGTGCAGTCGCGCCGACGGTCTGGGTCGACGGTCTGCGTGACGGGCTCGGTGCTATGGCTTCGCGATTTTTTGGCGAGCCATCGCAAGCGCTTCAGGTCATCGGCGTCACCGGCACCAACGGCAAGACCTCCACCGTGCAACTGCTGGCGCAAGCGCTGCAACATGCCGGCCACATCGTCGCGACGATCGGCACCCTGGGTGCAGGCCTCTACGGCGCGACTCGCGCGGGCGAGCGCACGACGCCCGATGCGATCGCCGTGCATGGTTTGCTGGCGCAGTTTCGCGAGGAAGGTGCCAGCCATGTCGCGATGGAAGTGTCATCACATGCGCTCGATCAGGGCCGCGTCAATGCCGTTGCATTCGATCTTGCTGTGTTCACCAACCTGACCCGCGATCATCTGGACTACCACGGCACGATGGCCGCCTACGGCGACGCCAAACAGAGATTGTTTGCGTGGCTCGGCCTCAGCGCTGCGATCATCAATGTTGATGACGCATTCGGTCGAGCACTGGCAACGCGGGTTCCGCAGAACGTCACGCTATTGCGCTACGGCATGGACCACGACGACGCCGAAATCGTCGCTCACGATATTGAAAGCGGCGCTGGCGGGCAGTCCTTCCGGCTCATCACGCCCTGGGGCGAGGGTAACGTCGCCACGCGTCTGCTCGGTCGTTTCAATATTTCCAATCTGCTTGCGGTCGCCGCATGCCTCGGCCAACTGGACTTGTCATTTGCATCGATTTGCTCGGTGCTGGCGACTCTCGATCCAGTCGCCGGACGAATGAGTCGCCTTGGCGGCACGGGCGCGCAACCGCTCGTCGTCGTCGACTACGCACACACGCCGGATGCGCTCGAGCAGGCACTGACCAGCCTGCGCGCGCATTGCGCGGGCCGATTGTTCTGCCTGTTCGGCTGCGGCGGCGAGCGCGATTCTGGAAAGCGGCCGCAAATGGGTGCAATCGCCGAGGCACTGGCCGACCGCATCATCATCACCGACGACAACCCACGTGGCGAAGATGGCGACACGATCATCGAGCAGATCGTTGCCGGGCTCGAACGGCCGCAACGCGCAATGGTTGAGCGCGACCGCGCCGCTGCCATAGCGCATGCGATCGGATCGGCGCAGCCTGGCGACGTGGTGCTCATTGCAGGCAAGGGCCATGAGCCCCACCAGGAAATTGCCGGCAGCAAGCAGCCGTTCGATGATCTGGCCGTTGCGCGTAACGTGCTGGAGCAGCGCGCATGTTGAACCTGCGCCTGGTCGACATTGCCCACTGGACCGGCGGCCGCTTGCTTGGCGCGGATGCGACGATTGGCGCGGTCTCGACCGACACGCGTACGCTGGCGATCGGCATGCTGTTCGTCGCACTCAAGGGCGAGCACCACGATGGGCATGCGTTCGCCGCGATTGCGCGTGAACGTGGCGCGACCGCGCTGCTGGTGACACACCGGCTCGAAGTCGATCTGCCGCAGGTCGTCGTTACCGATACGTTGTTGGCACTCGGTGAGCTCGCACGCATCGTGCGCGCACGCAGTCGCGCGCGCGTCGTCGGCATCACGGGTTCGAACGGCAAGACCACCGTGAAGACCCTCGTTGCGTCGATCCTCGAACGGCATGGCCGCACGCATGTCAACGCAGGCAACTTCAACAATGAGATCGGCCTGCCGCTGACCTTGCTCGCGATGCCCGCGGACAGCGAATTCGCTGTACTCGAAATGGGTGCGGGAAAGCCGGGCGACATCGCCTATCTGGCGCGTATCGCGCAACCCGACGTAGCCGTGGTCAACAACGTTGCCGCTGCCCATCTGGAGCGTCTGGGTTCACTCCAGGGCGTCGCCGAAACGAAGGGTGCGATCTATCGCTCATTGCCCGCCGATGGCGTTGCCGTCATCAATGCCGACGACGCGTTTGCGGAATATTTTTCGCGCATATCGAGCGCCCGCAAGAGCCTGCGCTTTGGCTTGCTGCGTCGCGCCGACATCAGCGCGAATCTCGATCCGGACGTGAATGCCGACGGGCACTTCCGCCTGCTCACACCCAACGTGAGCACCGAAGTCGCTCTGCCGCTCACGGGGCGCCACAACGTGATGAACGCACTTGCCGCAAGCGCTGTGGCGCTGGCGCTCGGGGTGCCGCTGACAACGATTCGCGCGGGCCTCGAAGCCGCACCCAGCGTCGACGGACGACTGATGCGCCACACTCATGCATCAGGCGCAGTGCTGATCGATGACAGCTACAACGCCAACCCCGGTTCGTTTGCCGCCGCCATCGCGACGCTTGCGAACGAGAGTGGCGAACGCGTGCTGGTGATGGGCGATATGGCCGAACTCGGCGCCGATGCCGAACGTCTGCATGCGGAAGTCGGTGCGCTGGCCAAGCGCAGCGGCATCCAGCGCATGCGGGCAGTCGGCAAGCTCAGTCGCGCTGCTGTTGATGCGTTCAACGGCGGCGCGCTCCACTACGCGGACCAGGCGCAGTTGCTCGAAGTCTTGCGCAAGGAATTGCGCCCCGGCGTCAGTTTGCTGGTCAAGGGTTCGCGTTCGTCGGCTATGGATCGCATCGTCGACGCGTTGCTGGATCGTGCGGGCAACAAGCGAGGCGAGCGACATGTTGCTTGAGCTTGCCGATTTGCTGAAGGCCTGGGTTAGTGGATTCCACCTGTTTCAGTACCTGACCTTCCGCGCGATCATGAGTACGTTGACGGCGCTCGCGGTGTCGCTGCTCGCGGGTCCCGCCATCATCCGCAAGCTCGCCGACGTCAAGGCAGGTCAGGTCATCCGCAGCGACGGACCCCAATCGCACCTGGTCAAGGCCGGTACGCCGACGATGGGCGGCGTCCTGATCATCGCCTCGATCGCCGTCTCGACCCTGTTGTGGGCGGATTTGCGCAATCGCTATGTGTGGCTCGTGCTTGGCGTGACTGTTGCGTTCGGCGCGATCGGCTTCTACGACGATTACAAAAAGCTCGTGCTCAAAGACAGTCGCGGCCTCGCTGCGCGCTGGAAATATTTCTGGCAATCGCTGTTCGGTCTCGGCGTTGCGCTGTTCCTGTATTTCACCGCCGACACTCCCGCGGCAACCACGTTTTATTTGCCCCTTATCAAGCATGCGCAGGTGCCCCTTGCCTATGCCGCCGATACGCTGGCGACATCGCCATGGCTCGCAGCCGCAGGCGCTGTCGCATTCATCGGGCTTGCGTATCTGATCATCGTCGGCTTCTCCAACGCGGTGAATCTCACGGACGGACTCGACGGTCTTGCCATCATGCCGAGCGTGCTGGTTTCGACTGCGCTCGGTGTGTTCGCCTATCTCGCCGGCAATCGCGTGTTCTCCGAGTACCTCGGCATTCCCGCGATTCCCGGTGCCGGTGAGCTTGCGGTGTTCTGCAGTGCGCTCGGAGGCGCCGGGCTCGGTTTCCTGTGGTTCAACACGTATCCGGCACAGGTCTTCATGGGCGACATCGGTGCGCTGGCGATTGGCGCGGCGCTCGGTTGTGTCGCCGTGATCGTGCGCCAGGAAGTCGTGTTGTTGATCATGGGCGGCGTGTTCGTCATGGAAACCGTGTCGGTGATGCTGCAGGTCGCAAGCTTCAAGCTGACCGGCAAGCGCATCTTCCGGATGGCACCAATCCACCATCACTTCGAACTCAAGGGCTGGCCCGAGCCGCGTGTGATAGTGCGTTTCTGGATCATCAGCGTGGTGCTGGTGCTGATTGGTCTTGCGACGTTGAAGGTGCGCTGATGAGGGCTGCAAAACTCACTGTCCGTTCCCTCAGCCCATCACTTGCTCTGCAAGTGCTCCCCCCCTCTCCTGCAGCGCGGACGAGGGACGGTCGTCAGCTGCCTGCGGCTGCCGAATTTTCTTTTGGGGTTTGTTGATGCTGCTCTTCGATTTCACCAACGAATCGCAAGCAACGCGCCACAGCGAGGCGAGAGGGCACTACGACCTCAGCCTGGTGCTTGCCGCGCTGATGCTGGCGAGCCTCGGTATCGTGATGGTTTCATCGAGTTCGATCGCGGTCGCCGATGGACAGCACGTTGGGCCGTTTTACTACCTCCTGCGCCATCTGGTCTTCATCGCCCTCGGTCTCATCGCGGCGGTCGTCATGTCACGCATTGAACTGGCCTGGCTTGAGCGCCATGCCGGGCTGCTGCTGCTCGGTGGAATCGTGTTGTTGCTGCTGGTATTCGTCCCGTTCATCGGTATTCGCGTCAACGGGGCCCGACGCTGGATTCGCCTCGGTGTCCTCGGATTTCAGTCGGTGGAGGCGGTCAAGCTGATCCTTGTCGTCTACATGGCGAGCTATCTCGTGCGCCACCGCGACAATGTACAGACCAAGTTGTTCGGCGTGATCAAGCCCCTTGGCATCGCCGGCATCCTCATGGTGCTGTTGCTGGCGCAACCGGATTTCGGCTCAGCCACGCTGCTGATGGCTGTCACGCTCGGCATGGTTTGGCTGGGTGGTGCGCGGGTGCGCAATCTCGCCCTGCTCGGCGCAATCGCAACGCCCTTGCTTGCGGCTGCCGCAATGAGCCAGGACTACCGCGTGAAACGCCTGACGTCGTTCCTCGATCCGTGGGCTGACCCGTTCAAGGACGGTTTCCAGCTCACCCAGGCCTTGATCGCGATCGGTCGTGGCGAGTGGTTCGGTGTCGGTCTCGGCGCTTCCGTACAGAAGCTGTTCTATCTGCCTGAAGCACACACCGACTTCATCCTTGCCGTGATTGCGGAAGAACTGGGTCTCGCCGGCATCGTGCTCGTGCTCGTATTGTTTGCGTGGCTGGTCGGCCGCGGCTTCGTGATTGGCTTGCGCGCGATCGAACAGAACCAGCGCTTCGCAGGCTATTGTGCGTTCGGTGTTTCGCTGATGCTCGCTTTGCAGGCATTGGTGTCGATCGGCGTGAACCTCGGCGTACTGCCGACGAAGGGCTTGACCTTGCCCTTGATCAGTTCAGGCGGGTCAAGCGTGATGATGACTTGCGCCGCGATCGGCTTGCTGGTTCGCGTGAGCTATGAAGTCAGCCGCGCCGACAACGCGATGATGCAGGTCATTGCCGAACGCCATTTCGTCGAGGAGCGCTCGTGAGGGCCGCCGTGGCCAATCCCGATGGTCCGGTCATGATCATGGCTGGAGGGACCGGCGGCCACATCTTTCCGGGACTGGCCGTCGCCGACGAACTTGCTGCGCGCAAGATTCCGGTCATCTGGCTGGGGGCGAAAGGCGGACTAGAAACACGTCTTGTCCCGCAACACGGCTTGCGTATCGAGACACTGGATATCGGTGGCTTGCGCGGCAAAGGTGTGCTGACGACGCTGTTGATGCCGTTTCGGCTGGCCGGCGCAACCCTCGCTGCACGCTCAGCACTGAAGCGCCATGCGCCTCGCAGCGTGCTTTCCCTCGGTGGATATGCTGCCGCGCCGGGTGGAATTGCGGCGCGGCTTGCAAACGTTCCGTTGGTGGTGCACGAACAGAATCGAATCGCGGGGGTGACCAATCGATTGCTCGCGCGCAACGCACGCCGCGTATTGACCGGTTTTGCCGACGTATTTCCCAAGGGCGAGTGGGTTGGCAATCCGGTGCGCGCGTCGATCGCCGCGTTGCCAACGCCTGCGTCGCGCTTTGCCGGTCGCGAAGGCCCACTGAAGCTTCTGGTGCTCGGCGGCAGCCAGGGTGCGCAGAGTCTCAATGCGGCCTTGCCTGAAGTCCTGCGTCGGCGCGGCTCGCGCCTGCCGGTCATGGTGCGCCATCAATGCGGTGCAAAGCATTTCGACAGGGCACGGGCAGCGTATCTGGCAGCCGATATCGACGCCGATGTCGTGCCCTTCGAGGACGACATGGCGTCCGCGTATGCGTGGGCGGACCTGGTCATCTGTCGTGCCGGGGCGTTGACGCTGGCCGAGCTTGCGGCAGCAGGCGTGCCGGCGATTCTGGTGCCGTATCCGCATGCCGTCGATGATCATCAAACAAAGAATGCGGAAGCAATGGTCGCGGCCGGTGCGGCTCGTCTGGTTTCGGAAACCGACGATTTCGTCAAGCGCCTCGGTGCGGTCTTCGAAGAAGTTGGCGACCGCGTGAAATTGCTCAAGATGGCGACGGCGGCGCGCACGCTCGCCAAGCCCGACGCAGCCAAGCGCATCGCGGACGTTTGCCTCGAGGTGGGCGCATGACACCTGCGCGCCTTGCCCAGCACGCCGACATCATGCAGGACTTCCGTCGCGTGCACTTCGTCGGCATTGGCGGAGTCGGCATGAGCGGCATCGCCGAGGTGCTGTGCAATCTTGGCTATTCGGTGTCCGGCTCGGACAGGGCCGACAACGCGACTACGCGAAGGCTCGCCGGACTCGGTGCGCGCATCGACCGCGGGCACGATGCGGCGAACGTCGCCGATGCCGACGTGCTGGTCGTGTCGAGTGCGATCAAGCCCGACAATCCCGAACTCCTAGCGGCGCGCCAGCGTCGCATCCCGATCGTCCCGCGCGCTGAGATGCTCGGCGAGCTGATGCGTTTCCGTCGTGGAATCGCAGTCGCTGGTACGCACGGCAAGACCACCACGACGAGCCTTACTGCGAGCGTGCTCGCCGAAGCAGGGCTCGATCCGACGTTCGTGATCGGCGGCCAGTTGATCGCTGCCGGCGCGAATGCACGACTCGGAACCGGCGAATACCTGGTCGCGGAGGCCGACGAATCCGACGGCTCCTTCCTGCTGTTGTCGCCCGTCATCGCGATCGTCACCAATATCGATGCCGACCACCTCGAGAACTACGGCGGCGATTTTGAACGCGTCAAGAAGGCATTCAGCGACTTCCTGCATCGCCTGCCGTTCTACGGCGTTGCCGCGCTGTGCATTGATGATCCCGAAGTGGCGGCGCTTGCGCGCGAGACGAGTCGGCGCGTACTCACCTATGGAATTGATGCACCCGACGCCGACGTGCGTGCGTCCAACCTGCGTCAGCATGGTGGCGCGACGGACTTCACCTTGCACCTGCCGCAAGGCGGTCCAGCTGTCGCGGTCAGGCTCAACTTGCCTGGTCGGCACAATGTCCTGAACGCACTTGCTGCATGCGCTGTGGGCTGGCAGCTCGGCGTGCCGCCGGAGGCACTGCAGCGAGCGCTGGAGAAATTCCAGGGCGTCGGGCGTCGCTTTCAATTGCGAGGCGAGCTCAAACTCGATCAGGGCCACGCGTTGCTGGTCGACGACTACGGACATCATCCGCGTGAACTCGCTGCAGTATTTGCCGCGGCGCGCGCGGGCTGGCCCGAGCGCCGTCTCGTCGTCGCGTTCCAGCCGCACCGCTACTCGCGCACACGCGATCTGCTCGACGACTTCGCAAAAGTCCTCGCCGAGACCGATGTGCTGGTCCTCACCGAGATCTATCCCGCGGGCGAAACACCGATCGCCAACGCAGACGGGCGTGCACTCGCGCGCGCGGTGCGTGCGCGAGGCAAGGTTGATCCAGTGCTCATCGCACATCCGCGCGACCTGCGCGGTGCCCTGCCACCCTTGCTGCGTGATGGCGATCTGCTCTTGCTGCTGGGCGCAGGAGATATCGGCGCAGCAGCGGCCGAACTCGGTGCGGACGGCCAATTGACAACCCGGGGTCCTGCATGAAGATCACCGACGCCAGCGAATTCGGACGTGTCGCCGTCATCATGGGCGGTCAGTCGGCCGAGCGTGCGGTTTCGCTCGACTCCGGTCGCAATGTACTTGCGGCACTTCGCGCGCGTGGTGTCGATGCGCACGCCGTCGATGGCATTCCGGCCCTGCTCGATGCGCTGCGGGCCGGCCACTACGCGCGCGTATTCAACATCCTGCATGGCCAGCACGGCGGTGG
Source organism: Dokdonella sp. (assembly GCA_039926025.1). Lineage (GTDB taxonomy): Bacteria > Pseudomonadota > Gammaproteobacteria > Xanthomonadales > Rhodanobacteraceae > Dokdonella_A. The sequence continues at coordinate 16,115 of JBDSXV010000045.1, read as the reverse complement.
CGAAGACGGCGTGCTGCAAGGCGCGCTGGATTCGCTGCATGTCCCGTACACCGGTTCCGGCGTACTCGGCTCGGCGCTGTCGATGGACAAGGTGCGCACGAAGCAAGTGTGGATCGCCGAAGGTCTGCCGACGCCGCGCTTTGTCGCGTTGCGCAAAGGCGCCGGCGCGAGTGGCCTCGACGTGCATGCGGCAGCAGCACGAATCGGTTTGCCGGTGATCGTGAAGCCCGCATGCGAAGGATCGAGCGTCGGTGTGACGCGCGTGTTTCGCGACGAGGATCTCGCCGCTGCGGCGGAACTTGCATTGCGCTATCCAGGCGATCTGCTGGTGGAGGAAATGATCGAAGGCGACGAACTCACGGTCGCGATACTGGGGCGCGAGGCATTGCCTTCGATCCGCATCGTGCCCAAGGCTGAGTTCTACGACTACCACGCGAAATACGTCGCCGAAGACACGCAGTACCTGTGTCCGGGGCTGGATGGTGACGCCGAAACCGAAATTCGCGCGCTCGCGCTGGCGGCTTTCGATGCGGCAGGCTGCTCAGGTTGGGGGCGTGTCGATGTGATGCGCAATCGCGCCGGGGAAAATTTCCTGCTCGAAGTGAATACTGCGCCGGGAATGACCAGTCACTCTCTGGTGCCGAAGGCGGCCGGCGTCGTCGGCATCGACTTCGAGACCTTGTGCTGGCGTGTGCTGGAAACCTCGTTTGCGAGGGACAGCGCATGAATGGCAACGGCCTGCTCAAGTTGGTTGCATGGGGCATTGCCCTCACCCTGGTCGCATTACCCGTCATCGGGGTGCTCAACGGCTGGTTCGCGAGTGATCGTTGGCCCGTGACTCGACTCAGCGTCCGCGCAGAGTTCAACCATGTCAGTGCCGAACAGATCAGCGCGGCGGCGCAACCACTGCTGGGAGAAGGCTTTTTCGCGATCAAGCTGGAACGTGTGCGCGATGCCGTTGCGAAGCTGCCATGGGTTGAGCGTACCGAAGCACGCAAGCGCTGGCCGGATACGATTGATTTGGTCGTGTACGAACAGCAACCGTATGCGCGCTGGGGCGAGGACCGCCTGATCAATCGGCACGGAGCCATTTTCAGTGTCGCCGGTGCGAATGGCCTGCAAGGTTTACCGCGACTCGCGGGTCCCGACGATCGCATTGCCGACGTGCTCGCGTTCTACGTCGATTGCCTGAAGGAATTCAGCGGCAGCGGACTGGCGATAGACGCAGTCACGTTGTCTCCACGCGGTGGCTGGAAACTCGACCTCGCTTCAGGCGCCGTCATCGAGCTTGGGCGGGAAGATTCCAAGCGACGCCTGCAGCGCTTCCTCGATGTGTGGCCGCGGCTCGTCGGTGCGCATGCGGAGCCGCCGGCCTATGTCGACTTGCGCTATGAGAACGGCTTCGCGATGCGCTGGCCGGCGGCGGTACCGCCGCCCGCGGGAACGGGGAATCGAGAATCGGGAATCGGCAGAGCGGCCATCCCGATTGCGCGTCTCTCTTCCCCATTCCCGATTCTCCATTCCCTTTTTCCGGCCCAGACATGAACCGCAAGAGCGAAAAAAATCTCATTGTCGGACTCGATGTCGGCACCTCGAAGATTGTCGCGATCGTCGGCGAGCACGCGCCCGGCGAACCGGTCGAGATCATCGGCATCGGCTCGCACGCCGCTCATGGGCTCAAGCGTGGCGTCGTCGTCGACATCGACTCGACCGTGCATTCGATCCAGCGCGCGATCGAGGAAGCCGAGCTGATGGCCGGCTGCCAGATCCGCTCTGTCTACGCCTCGATTGCCGGCAGCCACATCAAGGACGAGAACTCGCACGGTACTTCGCCGATCCGCGATCGCGAAGTCAGTCCGGCGGATCTCGAGGCGGTGCTCACCTCGGCATGTGCGATCGCAATTCCAGCCGACCGCAGCGTGTTGTATCGCGAGCCACAGGAATACCTGATCGACGGCCAAGAGGGCATCCGCCATCCGGTCGGCATGTCAGGCGTGCGTCTGGAAGCGAATGTGCATCTGGTCACGGGCGCGGCGAGCGCGATCCAGAACATCACCAAATGCATCAATCGTTGCGGCTTGCAGGTCGATGAACTGTTGCCCGCCGCAGTGGCATCCGCCCGCGCCGTGTTGACCGATGACGAGCGTGAGCTGGGCGTATGCCTGGTGGATATCGGCGCCGGCACGACTGACATAGCGATCTATACCGGTGGCGCGTTGCGTCATACCACCTCCCTCGCGATTGGCGGTGACCAGGTGACGTCGGACATCGCGCATCTCATGCGCACGCCGACGGCGCACGCAGAGGAATTGAAGGTTCGCTACGCGTGCGCGTTGGCCCAGCTCGCGCACGCCGAAGAGACTATCCAGGTGCCGAGCGTGGGCGATCGCCCACCGCGTCGGCTCGCGCGGCAGAACCTCGCCGAGGCGGTGCAGCCGCGCTACGAAGAAATCTTCGAGATGGTGCAGGCGGACCTGCGCCGCAGCGGTCGCGAGGAACTGGTTCGCGCCGGCATCGTGCTGACCGGCGGTGCTGCGCGCATGGAAGGCGCGCTCGATCTCGCCGAAGAGCTGTTTCACATGCCGGTGCGCCTGGGCACGCCGCAACACGTCAGTGGTCTCGCGGATGTCGTCGCGAACCCGATGCAGGCGACAGGCGTTGGTCTTCTGTTGTACGGCAGCCGGCGTGACGGTGCGCGCAGCGCTCCGGTCAGTGCATCGGCGGTCAGTGGATTGTGGAACCGGGTTTCGACCTGGTTCAAGGGAGAGTTTTAGCCATCGCCATCTGCGAGAGCGGCTTCAGCCGCTCTCGCAGATGGCGTGCGGAAACCGCAGCGCAGGACGCGCTGCGAGGCGACCGAAACGGTCGTGAGGCATCGGCGCGCCAGTCGGTGCAGACGGGACGGACCACGGAGGTCACGCACCCGCGAACGAACAGAAACAAGAGGCATCACTTTGCGGAGGATGGGAAAATGTTCGAACTCGTTGAAAGAATGGCACCGAATGCAATCATCAAGGTGGTCGGTGTGGGCGGCGGCGGAGGCAATGCGGTCAGCCACATGGTGCAGGCCAATGTCGAAGGCGTTGATTTCGTCTGCGCCAATACCGATGCGCAGGCGCTCAAGGGCAGTGGCGCGAAATTCACGTTGCAGCTTGGCGCGAATGTCACCAAGGGTCTGGGCGCCGGCGCGAATCCCGAAGTCGGTCGTCAGGCTGCGCTCGAGGATCGTGAGCGCATCGTCGAGCTCCTGACCGGTGCCGACATGGTGTTCATCACCTGTGGCATGGGCGGTGGAACCGGCACCGGAGCAGCGCCGGTGGTCGCGCAACTCGCCAAGGAAATGGGCATCCTCACCGTCGCGGTCGTTACCAAGCCGTTTCCGTTCGAAGGTCGCCGGCGCATGCAGGTTGCGCTGAAGGGCATCGAGGAGCTCGGTCAGTATTGCGACTCCCTGATCATCGTGCCCAATGAAAAGCTGTTGACGGTACTCGGTCGCGACGTGACCTTGCTGAGCGCATTCAAGCAGGCCAACGACGTGCTGCTGGGCGCTGTGCAAGGCATTGCGGACCTGATCACGCGCCCGGGCCTGATCAACGTCGACTTTGCCGATGTGCGCACCGTCATGAGCGAAATGGGCATGGCGATGATGGGGACGGGCACCGCGCGCGGAGACGACCGTGCTGTTGCTGCAGCTGAAGCGGCGATCAACAATCCGCTGCTCGACGACGTCAATCTCGCCGGAGCTTGCGGCATCCTGGTCAACGTGACAGCCGGCACCAATCTCACTATGCGCGAGTTTGATGACATCGGCCAGGTCATCCACGAGTTCGCCAGCGAGGACGCGACGGTCGTGGTCGGAACAGCGCTCGATCCGGAGCTCAAGGACGACGTGCGCGTCACCGTGGTCGCTACGGGTCTCAACCGTGCGGTCGCACGGCAGCCGCTGCGCGATCACCGCGAACGCGAGATCGTCTCCGCACAACGGCCGGCGATGCGCGTGGTGCGCAACGCGACCACGGGAGAGGTCGACTATCTCGGCATCCCCGGACAGCCGATGCGTGCCGAAGCGATCGATCGTGCAGTACCGCAGGAGACGTCAGGCGACTATCTGGACATTCCGGCCTTCCTCCGGCGCCAGGCGGATTGAGTTGAACGTTTCCCCATCCTGACCCGGGAATCGCCCGATCCGGGCGGACCCGGTGCAACGAAGCCGGCGGCGCATCGAACACGCCGGCCGGCGGCGAACGCCATCATGCGGCGCCATGATGGCGGACGCTGTCGTCGCCACCGATTGCAGGGACGATCGGTTGCGACAGCGTCACGGCGTCGTAGGCGAAGAGGAACACGACCTCGCGCGCATTTCCTGCGTCGCTCCGTGGTCGCCCCCGCAACCTCCGCCTGACTCGCTCGTTGAGCGGACCGATTGGCGCACAAATTGCCGGCAAGTGTTGCGAAAACACCACACTTGTGGGGCGCATACATCGCTTAACTTTTCAGCACAAACTTGCTGTGCTAACCTCGCCGATGTTTTGTCAGCTCCTGCCCCAGGGGTCAAACCATAAAAATGATCAGACAGCGCACGCTCAAGAACGTAATTCGGGCGACAGGCGTGGGTCTTCACACGGGCGACAAGGTCTATATGACCTTGCGACCGGCAGCAGTCGATACCGGCATCGTATTCCGCCGCGTCGACCTGCCCAACCCGGTGGACCTTCGTTCCTGTTGCGAAAACGTAGGCGATACACGCCTCTCGACCACCTTGGTCAAGGGCGATGTTCGCGTCGCCACGATCGAGCACTTGCTCTCGGCGATGGCCGGACTCGGCATCGACAATGCGTATGTCGACCTGTCTGCACCCGAGGTGCCGATCATGGACGGCAGCGCGGGTCCGTTCGTGTTCCTGCTGCAGTCGGCAGGCATCGAGGAACAGGCCAAGGCCAAGCGTTTCATTCGCATCAAGAAGTCGGTAACCGTCCGTGACGGTGACAAATGGGCTCGTTTCGAGCCGTTCGATGGATTCAAGGTCGGTTTTTCGATCGACTTCAATCATCCGATGTTCACCAAGCGCACGTCGACCTCCGAGATCGATTTCTCGACAACGTCGTTCGTCAAGGAAGTCAGTCGCGCGCGCACGTTCGGCTTCATGCGCGATATCGAGATGCTGCGCGAAAAGAATCTTGCGCTCGGCGGTTCGATGGACAACGCGATTGTTCTCGATGACTATCGCGTGCTCAACGAAGACGGTTTGCGCTACGAGGACGAGTTCGTCAAGCACAAGATCCTGGACGCGATCGGTGACCTGTATCTGCTCGGCCACAGCCTTATCGGGGCGTTTTACGGCTACAAGTCGGGGCACGAACTGAACAACAAATTGCTGCGCACCCTGCTCGCAGAAGCGGGTGCTTGGGAAGAAGTCAGTTTCGAGGACGAGAGTGCAGCGCCCATTTCCTACGCCCATCCGGCGCAGGCGGTGTAAGGGGATCGCAACAAATTCGATTGGATTCGCAGGAGGCGAATCGCATCACAAGAAATCAGGGGCGGCGCGGGTAAGGTGCCGTTTCGGAGAGGGCGCCTAGATGCCCCTCCAATGCGTAAAGCGTCCTGTTGGGGGCGTGGAAGTGAAGCAGGTTGCGGCACGATGCCCGGCCCGCAAATGACCAGCAAGCCGGTCTTCGCCAGAAGGCCACCCGTGTGAATCGAAGCCGCCCCGGTTTCGTGTGGAAATCAGTCATCCTCGGCGATGGACGCCAGTTGTAGATAGAGGGCTCGGAGCTCCGGGTCAGAGAGAGTGTTCGCTGTCGCTCGCAAATGGCGGGCGGTGGCGGCAGAAAGCGGTTTCGGCTTTGTCGGGTCCGGGGGGACAGTCGGCAAGGGCGCCACTTTCACGGCAAAACGTTCGACACTGCCGCCCAAAGCGGCACGGGCTTCTGCAAGCAGGGCTGATTGATAAAGCCTGATGCGGCTTGCCCAGGTCGGACTCGACGCCAGAAAGACAATTCGTCCGTTGCGGACGTCCGCGAGCCTGGTCTCGCGCGCAACCGCAGCGGGCAAGAGGTGGCGCAGTCTTTCATCCAGCGCATCCAGTGCACGCGCGCGGTCCGCGAGCGTGTCGAGTGCGATGCACTCCGCGACAGGCTTGGGGCCTGCTGCGGAGTTACGGAGGGGATTGCGACTTGGCGGCATGGCAAACACGAACTCGGCGCTCAACAAGCATGAACATCATTATCGTCCGCAATGCGAGCTTCTTGCCACGCCGCATCGATCTCGCAAGCCAGCGCGGTCGTCTGCTCTCGACGGCCGTCGTCAGCGGATGTGCCCTGTTTTTCGTGGTGCTCGGTGTTGCCGCAACTCTCCTCCTTGAAAATCCTCACGGGCGCGATCTGCGCGAAGTTTCCGACCTGCGCAATGTGATCACCGCCCAGCGCGCTCAATTATCGAGCCTCAATAGCGATTCACATCGCAATCTTGATGCGCTCGCGCTTCAATTGGGGCAGTTGCAGGCCCATGCAACCCGCCTGAACGCTCTGGGCGAGCGACTGACCCAGATCGGCAAACTCGATGATGGCGAGTTTGATTTCGTCAGCGATCCGGCACTCGGTGGACCCGAAGAGCCGGCAACCGGCGTCACGATGGCGCTGCCGTTGCAGAGCGGAATCGACAACTTGCGCGCCGAATTCGATCGCGAACAGTCCCAGCTTGACGTACTGGAAAACCTGTTGCGTGATCGCAAGATCGACAACGCCCTGCTGCCGAGCGGTATGCCGGTGGCGCAGGGTTATGTCGCGTCGGGCTTCGGCGATCGATCGGATCCGTTCGATGGCCACGCGGCTATTCACATGGGTGTCGATTTCTCGGCGCCGGAAGGCACGCCCGTCAGTGCCGTGGCCGATGGCGTCGTTACTTACGCCGGCGAGCGCAGCGGCTACGGGAATGTCGTCGAAATTGATCACGGCAACGGCTACATGACCCGCTATGCGCACAATTCGGCATTTGTTGTCGAAGTGGGCACGCGCGTGCACGCGGGGCAGGTAATCGCAAAAGTCGGCTCAACCGGTCGTTCGACCGGACCCCATTGTCATTTCGAGGTATGGTTGAACGGCCGTGCGGTAAATCCCATGGCCTACGTCAGGTCGACGCGGGCCACGCGCGCCTGAATCGTTGTTCAACGCAAACCGGGAATTTCCTGGCTGCGGCCGAGGTCCACGGTTGTGGCGCCGAGTGTGGGCGCTGGCCAACATCGGACCGCGCCCTTGAAAGAGCGCCATGCCGCACAAAACTGGCTTGTGTCGAGGGCGCGCCGTATCATCGGCGGCCCATGCGCGCGCTCATGAGTCCCATCGCGAAAAGACTGGCCATTCGTGGCTGCGTTTTTCCGCAAGAGCGCCATTGACCGCTTATCGAGCGGCATCCGCTTCCCCATAAAACGTTTCCCAATCGAAGACCACCCATGCTCAACAGCTTCCTGACGCGCATTTTCGGCAGCCGCAATGAACGCGTGTTGCGCCAGCTCGGCAAGTCCGTGGCGCAGATCAATGCCCTCGAACCGCACTATCAGGCGCTCTCCGATGAGCAACTGCAGGCGAAGACGGCTGAATTCCGGAAGCGCCTCGCTGACGGCGCCGCGCTCGACAGCCTGCTGCCGGAAGCGTTTGCTGCCGTACGCGAAGCCGCGCGCCGCGTGCTCGGCCTGCGCCACTACGACGTGCAGCTGATCGGAGGCATGGTCCTGCATGGCGGACGCATTGCCGAGATGCGCACGGGCGAAGGCAAGACGTTGGTGGGCACGCTGCCGGTCTATCTCAATGCACTGGAAGGCCAAGGCGTGCACGTCGTTACTGTCAACGACTACCTCGCCAAGCGCGACGCGGCGTGGATGGGCAAGGTCTACGGATTCCTGGGCATGAGCGTCGGCGTGGTCTGGCCCGGCATGGAGCATGGCGACAAGCGCGCGGCCTATGCGGCCGACATCACGTACGGCACCAACAACGAATTCGGTTTCGACTACCTGCGCGACAACATGACGTTGAGCAAGGACCAGCGCTATCAGCGCGGCCTCAACTACGCGATTGTCGACGAAGTCGATTCCATCCTGATTGACGAAGCGCGCACGCCGCTGATTATCTCGGGTCCGTCCGACGAATCTCCGCAACTCTACGTCAAGGTCAACCGCATCGTTCCGCGCCTGACGCGGCAGGCAAAAGAGCCGAGTCCCACCGAACCGCCAGTGCCCGGCGACTATTGGGTCGACGAAAAGCAGAAACAGGTGCATCTCTCGGAAGAGGGTATGCAGCACGCGGAGGATCTCTTCCGCGCCGATGGCATCATCGGCGAGGAAGAAGGCCTCTACGATTCGCAGCACATTGCGGTCGTGCATCACCTCAATGCCGCGCTGCGCGCGAACGTCATCTACCAGCGCGATGTGGATTACATCGTGCGCGACGGCGAAGTCATCATCGTCGACGAGTTCACCGGCCGTACGCTGGCGGGCCGACGCTGGTCCGACGGCTTGCATCAAGCGGTCGAGGCGAAGGAAGGCGTGCCGATCCAGCGCGAGAATCAGACGCTCGCCTCAATCACGTTCCAGAACCTGTTCCGCATGTACAAGAAATTGTCCGGCATGACCGGCACGGCGGACACGGAAGCCTACGAATTCCAGTCGATCTACAACCTTGAAGTGGTTGTCATTCCGACCCATCGTCCGATGGTGCGCAAGGACGAAGCCGACGTCATATTCCTGAAATCGGGACCCAAATACGACGCCATCGTCGAAGACATCAAGGACAGTCACGAGCGCGGCCAGCCGGTGCTGGTCGGGACCGCCTCGATCGAAATGTCCGAACTGCTGTCGGAACTGCTCAAGAAGCGTGGTGTGCCGCATGAAGTGCTCAACGCGAAGCAGCATGAGCGCGAGGCGCATATTGTCGCCCAGGCCGGTCGCCCCAATGCGATCACCATTGCAACCAACATGGCCGGTCGTGGCACCGACATCGTGCTAGGCGGCAGCCTCGAAGCCGAATTGCAAGCGTTGCCGGAAGACGTCAGCGAGGCCGAGCGCGCCAGCATCAAGGCCGAATGGCAAAAGCGCCACGACGAAGTGCTGGCTCTCGGGGGCCTGCGCATCGTCGGCACCGAACGCCACGAATCACGCCGCATCGACAACCAACTGCGCGGGCGTTCCGGTCGTCAAGGTGACGCGGGTTCAAGCCGGTTCTATCTGTCGCTGGAAGACAGCCTGATCCGCATCTTCATGGGCGAAGGCGTTGCGCGGTTGATGCGCATGTTCGGCATGAAAGAAGACGACGCGATCCAGGATCGCATGGTCAGCCGCCAGATCGAGAAAGCGCAGCGCAAGGTCGAGGCGCACAACTTCGACATCCGCAAGCACCTGCTCGAATTTGATGACACCGCGAACGACCAGCGCAAGGTGATCTACCAGCAGCGCAACGAATTGCTCGACAGCGACAGCGTGGCCGAGACAGTCGCGAACATCCGTCAGGACGTTGTCACCGATCTGGTGCGTCGTTACGTTCCGCACGACTCGGTCGATGAGCGGTGGAATCTCAACGCTCTCGACGCCGAACTTGCGTCCGAGTTCGGCCTGCAAATGAATCTCAAGCAATGGTTGGACGAACAGAGTGAAGCCGATTCGAACGCGATCCTCGAACATGTGCAGTCCGGCGTGGATCGTCTGTTCCGCGAGAAGGAGACGATGATCGGTCCCGAGGTCATGCGCGGACTCGAGAAGCATGTAATGCTGACCGTGCTCGACAACGGTTGGAAGGACCACCTTTCCAGCATGGACTACCTGCGTCAGGGTATTTATCTGCGCGGCTATGCACAGAAGCAGCCGAAACAGGAATTCCAGCGCGAGGCATTCGAATTGTTCGAAGGCATGCTCGGTCGGATCAAGCACGAGATAGTGCAGATGATCGCGCGCATTCGCATTCGCAGCGAAAGCGAGGTCGAGGCGATGGAACAGCAGCAGCGTGTCCAAGCCGAGGCGCAAGCGCGCGCGATGCAGTTCCAGCATGCCGAGGCGGCGGGTTTTGCGGCGGGCGAACTGCCGTCGGGCGCCGGTGCAGAAAACAATGTCCAGCTTCCGTTGCAACAGATGCCGGTGCAACGCGAAGCGCCAAAGGTCGGTCGCAACGATGCGTGCCCCTGCGGTTCGGGGAAAAAGTACAAGCAATGCCACGGCAAGATCGATTGACCCGCGCGGCGCGACTCCATGAGCGCGTCGACTCATGTGGTTGCCGGCGTGTTGCGCGATCCGCGCGGTCGTATCCTGCTTGCCGAGCGTCCGCCAGGTAAGCATCTCGCCGGCTTGTGGGAATTTCCCGGCGGCAAGTGCGAAGACGATGAGGCGCCCGTCGACGCCCTTGCGCGCGAATTGCGCGAGGAGATCGGCGTCGTTGTTGAATCGGCGCGGCCGTTGATCAGCGTACCGCATAGCTATCCCGGCAAGGACATCCTGCTCGATGTCTGGCAGATCACGGCGTATTCGGGTACACCCCATCCACAGGAAGGTCAGCGGCTTGCCTGGATCGAGCCCGACGCACTCGATCGCGTCGAGATGCCGCCGGCTGACCGACCCGTCATTGCCGCGCTGCGCTTGCCCGACCGCTACCTGATTACCCCGGCGCTGAAACCCGCCGATGCCGACATCCTCATGCAGGGCATCGAGCGTGCGTGCCGCAAGGGCGTCCACCTGATCCAGCTGCGTGTTCCAGGCTGGCCTGCAGAAGTGCTCGCGCGCACGGCACGCAGCGCACGCAATCTCTGCCAGACCTATGGCGCACGTCTGTTGATCAACGGCGATTGGCGACTGGCCGGCATCCTCGGTCTCGATGGCGTGCATCTGCCGGCACGGGTGGCGGCCACGCTCGTGCAGCGACCGCTCCCGAGCAATCGCCTGGTCGGTGTGTCCTGCCATGACGAAAGGGAAATCGCGCATGCGATACGCATTGGCGCGGACTTCGCAACGCTCTCACCGGTCTATGAAACGCCCGACCATCCGCAGTCCGTGCCGCTGGGCTGGGACCGTTTTGCGGAACTCGCGCTACAAGCAGCGTTGCCGATATATGCCCTTGGCGGCCTGGAATCCGACGACATCGTTGCGGCCCAGATGTCGGGTGCCCAAGGAATTGCTGCGATTCGTGGGCTTTGGGGCGTATCTTCCGAGCATATCCAGGACGATTCGCCCTGAGCGGCGCTCATGACCTGCGCTGTCGGCTCGCCAGCGTCAAATAGCGTTCATGCAACTCCGTCACGCGCACATCGAGATCCTCGAACGAACCCGTATTCGTGATGACATCGTCCGCGCGCGCAAGTCGCTGTTCGCGCGTGGCTTGCGCATCGAGCATCGCATCGGCAAGTTGCGTGCTGACGCCGTCTCGCATCAGCAAGCGCGCGCGCTGAAGTTCGCGCGGTACATCGACAACCAGCACGCGGTCGACCCAGCTGTAATCACCGCTTTCGACCAGCAAAGGGATCGCGAGCAGCGCGTATGGCCCTGTGACCGCGGTCGAACGATCTTGCAATTCACGGCGCACGCGCGGGTGCAGGATCGCGTCCAGTTGAGCGCGCGCTTGGGAATCGGCGAACACGCGCGTTCGCATGGCCCTGCGGTCGAGGTTGCCGCTGGCATCCAGCGCCGCTGCGCCAAAGATGATGACGATCTCGGCCAGCGCAGGGCTGCCTGGTGCGACCAGTTCGCGCGCAACGATGTCCGCATCGATTACGCTGGCGCCAAGTGCCGCGAAGCGCTCGGTGACGGCAGATTTGCCACTCGCGATTCCACCCGTGAGGGCCACAGTGAGGACGGATGCGGGCATTTCGTCAGTATCGCGGCGTTTTCGGCAACATCGCCAGTTCCCGAAAACAGGAGCGCCGCTCAAGCCAGACCGAATAGTCTTTCATAGAACGCGCCAAGCCAGTCGCCGAACACGAACCAGGTCCAGCCCGCTGCCGCTATGAACGGGCCGAAGGGAATCGGGGTACTGCGATCACGGCCTTGCAACGCAAGTGCGGTGCCGCCGACGAGTGCGCCGATCAAGGAGGAGAGCAGGACAATCGGAAGCAAGGCGAAGGTTCCCATCCACGCCCCAAGTGCGCCGAGCAGCTTGAAGTCGCCATAGCCCATGCCTTCCTTGCCGGTGGCAAGCTTGAACAGCCAAAACACCGACCACAGACTGAGGTAACCAACAGCTGCACCAACGATCGCAGCAGAAGACGTCACGAACAGCGGCACCAGCGCAATCAGCAAACCGAGCCAGAGCAATGGCAAGGTAAGCTGATCCGGCAGCAACTGGGTCCGTGCGTCGATGCCTGATGCCGCGATCAGGATCCAGGTAAATACTAGCCCGGCAGCCAGAGGCCAGCCAAAACCGAACTTCCACGCGATCGCCGCGGAGGCCAGCGCCGTCAGCAGCTCAACCAGCGGGTATTGCCAGGAAATTCGCGTCTTGCAGTAGCGACAGCGCCCGCCCAGCGCGAGCCAGCTCAGCAGCGGAATATTGTCCAACGCGGAAAGCGCATGCTTGCACTGCGGGCAATGCGATGCGGTAAATACCAGATCTGGTGGCGCCGTAACCGGTTCCGGCTCGTCGATCACGACATCCTGGGCAAGCAGGTCACGCGCCTGACTTTTCCAATCATGTTCGAGGCGCCGCGGGAGACGCAGGATCACGACGTTGAGAAAGCTTCCGACCAGAAGCCCCAGGCCCGCTGTCAGCGCAACCAACAGAGGCGAGTCACGCAGCCAATCGAGTTCGGTCATCGGCTCGCATTCGTTGGAGCGGCGGCAGCCGCGATGCTCGATTTCCCGGTTAGTCGCCAGGAGCATCGCGGCTGCCGCCGCATCCACAAGACCAAGGTGACCATCAACCGACGACGGCACCGAGCTTGAAGATGGGCAGGTACATGCCAACGACCATGCCGCCGACGACCACGCCGATGATCACCATGATCAGGGGTTCGAGCAGGCTTGAAAGCGCGTCGACTGCGTTGTTGACTTCGGTCTCGTAGAATTCCGCGACCTTGAACAGCATCTTGTCGAGCGCGCCGGCCTCTTCGCCGATTGCCACCATCTGTACGACCATGTTCGGGAACAAGCTGGTTTGGCGCATCGCGAGCTGCAGCTGATGGCCGACCGAGACATCCTCGCGGATACGCTTGACAGCGTCGTTGTAAACCACGCTACCGGTTGCGTTCGCGACAGAATCGAGTGCCTCGACCAATGGCACGCCCGCGCGGAACGTGACGCCGAGGGTACGCGCATAGCGCGCAATCGCTGACTGGCGCAGGATCAGCCCGATGACCGGAATCTTGAGCAGCGTGCGTCCGACCAGATGCTGGAATCGTTCGGAGCGCTTGTACATGAACATGATGGCGAACACGACACCGATGAAGATCCCGAGGATCATCCACCAGTACGAGACCATGAAGCGCGACATGTTGACCAGCATCTGGGTGAACGCAGGCAGATCGGCACCGAAATTCTTGAACACGGCTTCGAATTGCGGGATAACGAAAATCAGCAGGACGCACGACACCAGCACAGCGACCGACAAGACGGCTGCCGGATAGAACATCGCCTTCTTGATCTTGCCCTTGATGTTCTCGATGTTTTCCTTGTAGGTCGCAATTGTGTCGAGCACGGTGTCAAGCACGCCGGCGCCTTCACCCGCCTTGACAAGGTTGACGAACAGCTCGTCAAACTGGATCGGATACTTGCCCAACGCCTCGTTGAGTGCGGATCCGCCTTCGATATCGGTCTTGATGTCGGTAAGCATCGTCTTCATGCGCGGGTTGCTTTGCCCGCCTGCGACGATCTCGAAGCCCTGCACCATGGGCACGCCAGCGGCCATCATGGTGGCGAGCTGACGACTGAAGACCGCAACGTCCCTGCCGGAAATCTTCTTGCCGGCTGAGCCAAACAGTGGCTTGCCTTTTGGCTTGACCACCTGCGGATTGATGCCTTGCGCACGCAATCCTGCTTTGACCAAACCGGCATTCTTGCTGACTGACTCACCCTTGATCTTGACCCCGCGCTTGTCGAGTCCAACCCAGGTGAACGTCTGCATCTCACTGAGTTTCGCGCGTTCCTTGCCGAGCTTCGCTCGGGCGGCGGTCGCGGCGTTGCCAGCTTTGACGGCAGTTGCAGTAGCCATGTCTTAATCCTTGGTGACGCGGTTGATTTCGGCAAGGCCCAAAACGCCTTGTTTGGCCTTCATCAGAGCGGACGCGCGCAGGTCGCGGATGCCATCCTTCTTTGCCTGTTCGGCAATCTGCATGGCACTGCCGCCCGCAAGGATGATCTTCTGGATGGCCTCGTTGAGCGGCATGACCTGATAGATACCCGTACGCCCCTTATACCCTTCATTGCACCCGGAACAACCAGCAGCTTCGAAAATCTGCAAGCCGGCATCGATCTCGGCTTGCGTGAAGCCCTCGGCCAGCAAGGCCGCTGGCGGCAGCTGCAAGGGTTTCTTGCAATCGTGCAACCGGCGCGCGAGACGTTGCGCGATGACAAGGGTGACCGACGAAGTGATGTTGTAGGGCGCAATGCCCATGTTCATCAGGCGAGAAATGGTCTGCGAAGCGTCGTTCGTGTGCAGTGTCGACAACACCATATGTCCGGTCTGCGCTGCCTTGATCGCAATTTCTGCGGTCTCAAGGTCGCGAATTTCGCCAACCATGATCACGTCTGGATCCTGGCGCAGGAACGAACGCAGGGCGGCGGCGAAGGTCATGCCGCGCTTCACGTTCTGCTGCACCTGATTGACGCCAGGCAGGCGTATTTCCACCGGATCCTCGACCGTGGATATGTTGCGGCCTTCGGTGTTGAGAATATTCAACGCCGTGTACAGGGATACCGTCTTGCCGGAACCTGTGGGGCCGGTGACGAGCACCATGCCGTAGGGCTTCTCGATTGCGTCAAGGAACAGCTTCTTCTGGTCCTCTTCGTAGCCGAGCTTCTCGATACCCATCTTGGCGGCCGAAGCATCGAGGATACGCAACACGATCTTCTCGCCAAACAAGGTAGGGCAAGTGCTGACGCGAAAGTCGATCGCTTTTGTCTTGGACAGATTCAGCTTGATACGGCCGTCTTGGGGTACGCGTTTCTCGGCGATGTCCAGACCACTCATGACCTTGAGGCGCGAGGATATGCGCGGGCTCAGCTTCGACGGCGGCGAGGCCACCGCGCGCAGCATGCCATCCATGCGGAAGCGCACGCGATAGGCGGTCTCGTAGGGTTCGAAGTGGATATCCGACGCGCCGCGCTTGATCGCGTCGATCAGCACCTTGTTGATGAACTTCACCACGGGTGCGTCATCGGCCCCGCTCGCATCGACACCAGTCGACTCACCATCGTCGTCGATGGCGCCGAGTTCGAGGTTCTCCAGGCCTTCCGTGTCGCCCAGATCGGTGATGTTGTTCGAGTTCGACGTCAGCGCCAATTCGATCGCGCGGTCGAGCTGTCCCTCATCGACGAGGATCGGTTCGATAATGTGGTTCGACTGGAACTTGATCTCGTCCAGCGCGCGTAAATTGGTCGGATCGGATACGCCTACGAACAGGCGGTTGCCACGCTTGAACAGCGGCAACGCCTTGTGTTTCGTAATCAGGTCCTCACGCACGAGCTTCATCGGAAGCTGCGCCGAATCGAGCGCCTCGACATCCAGTACGGGCATGCCGAACTCGGCCGACGACGCCATCGCGATCTGTCGACTGGACACCAGGCCGTTTTCGGTAAGCCACGCTCCGATCGGAATTTTCTGACGCGCCGCATCCTCGGCGGCCTTGCGCGCGTCGTTTTCGCTCAGCACGCCCTCCGACACAAGCCTTTTGGCAATGCCGGAAAGGCCAGTCAGCGGCGGGGTATTCATCTGTGTTGCCATAAGAATGCCGTGTAAGGCCTCGTATCTATAGCTGAATCTACCCCAAATGCATTGCCGAAAGAACTCCCCGCAGGCAGTATGGCGATGCAGTACGCATTCTTTTCTGATGGTTCGCCTTCCGCGAAGCCCACCAAGGCGCCTCTTCCAAGTCAAACAGCGAGTGGGCGGACTGTGAGCATATAGGGCTGGAACGGGAAAGAGGGCGTCGGAGAA
>JBDSXV010000044.1:0-29618 GCA_039926025.1 Dokdonella sp. | reverse complement strand
CGGTAGCCGATGCGCCGCCACCAAAGCCCGACCCTGCCGCGGCGCCAGCGCCACGTTGCAAAAGGATCAGGACGATCATGGCGATCGCGACCAGCACATAAAAAATGTTTGCAATAATCGACAGCATGGTGTTTCCGACTCTTTACGTTTGCGCGGCTGTGCAGATGGCTAGGAAATCCGCCGCCACCAGCGATGCGCCGCCAATCAGTCCGCCATCGACATCGGCCTGCCCGAAGAGCTCAGCCGCATTCGCGGGTTTGACGCTGCCGCCATAGAGGAGCCGCAGCGAGCTGGTGATTGTAGCATCGAGCCCGGCCATTTTGTCACGGATGAATGCGTGGACTGCCTGCGCCTGCACGGGAGATGCGGTCTTGCCGGTCCCGATCGCCCACACCGGCTCGTAGGCGACCACGGCATGCGCGAACGCGTCGATGCCCGCCAAGGCCACCACCGCATCGAGCTGGCGCCCGATCACGGCCTCGGTCGCATCGACCTCGCGTTCGCCCAAGGTTTCGCCAATGCACAGGATCGGCACGAGTCCCGCCGCCTGCGCGGCAACGAACTTCGCCGCGACGAGCTCGTTCGTCTCGCCATGGTAGTGGCGGCGTTCGGAATGCCCGACCAGCACATAGGTGCAGCCGATGTCCTTCAGCATCGAACCGGCAATCTCGCCCGTGTAAGCGCCCTGTGCGTGCTCGCTGAGGTCCTGGGCGCCAAATGCGGCGCCACTGCGGCCGTGCTGCCAGATCAGGCTGTTGAGGTACACGGCCGGCGGCAGGATCGCGACATCGGCATTCGCCGGCAAGCCCGCAACCACGGCTGCAACCAGATCGTTCGCCATGGCGATTGACCCGTGCATCTTCCAGTTTCCGGCAACCAGCGGGCGACGCATTGGACATCCAGGTTCCAGCGGGGGCGCAAGGATAGCGGTCAGCCGAAAAGGCGACAACCGCTGGTGTATGCCCAGCCTTACGCGCAGACCACATTGCCACTACCCTCGCCGCCTGAGTCCAACGGAAATCGAACGATGACGCCATCTCCTTGCGCCCTGGTCACCGGCGCATCCGCCGGCATTGGTGCCGCGTTCGCACGCGAGCTCGCCACGCGCGGCCATGCCCTGGTGTTGACGGCACGACGCGCAGACCGTCTCGACGAGCTCGCGCGGGAATTGCGCGCGAAGCACCACGTCGACGTGCACTGCATCCCCTGCGATCTCGCCGATCCCAAAGCCCCGCAATTCCTGGAGGGCGAGATTGCAAGTCGCGGTCTGGTCATCGACACACTGGTCAACAATGCCGGCTACGGCGTGACCGGCACCTTCCTGACGCAGCCGTGGCAGGTCCACGCGGACTTCATCCAGGTGCTGATGACCGCGCCAGCCGAACTCTGCTATCGCCTGCTGCCGGCCATGCGCGCACGCGGGCGCGGCCATATCATCAATGTCGCTTCACTCGCAGGCCTGATCCCGGCGCCGGCAGGACACACGTTGTATGCGGCATCGAAGGCCTACCTGATCAAGTTCTCGCAAGCGCTTGCCCTCGAGAATCGCGTTCATGGCGTCAACGTGTGCGCGCTCTGCCCCGGCTTCACCTTGTCGGAATTCCACGATGTCACCGGCACGCGCGAGCAGATGAAAGGCATGCCTGGCTGGCTCTGGATGGCGGCCGAGCCAGTCGTGCGCGATGCGCTCGATGCGGTCGAACGCGGCCGGGTCGTCCGCGTCAGTGGCCGCGTCAACCGCACCATCAAGCGCTTTTTCGAACTGCTGCCGGATCGCCTTGCGCTGCATCTGATCGATCAGCGCGGCAAGGACTTCCGCAACACCGATGAGGGCCGCGACCCGAAACCGCCGCCCCTGGACTAGCTCGCCCCTCTATTGCAGCCGCATCGCCAAGCGCCCCGCAACGACTTCGTCCGAGACGTTCACGAATCGCCCGTCGCGATAGTCCAGGAACGTCACTCGTGCGAACTCCTCTGTGCTGGCTGACTTCGGCAATGCCAGATGCGCGATGGTCACGCCACCGACATGGCGCCAGGGCTCGACAACGCCGGACGTTTCACGCGGGCGATACGGCGAGACGTCCGTCAGGTCGACGGGTTCTCCAAGCAGGTGGAAATAGGTTGGATAGTCGGCATGGAAGTAGCAGTGCCGAACTCGCGTGAGATCCGGGCTCACGGCCTTGATGATCGAATCCATCGACACGAACTGGCTCCATTCCGGCGCAGGATGCGCATCGAGGAGCGCAACATGGCAATTGGATGCCGGCAAGTCGAGCGCACCCACCGCGGCGACCGCGTCACGCGCAACTGCGGAGATGTCGACCGCACGCTTTGCGAACGCATGCGCATTGCGATGTGAAGCGCAAGCAAACGCTATCGCCCATACGCCGAGTCCAAGCAAGTTCACGGCGCGCATCTTCAAATTCGTGGCGCGCCACGTCGACGATAGAAATACGGCGAGCATGATGACTGCGCCGGCAAGACCCAGGTAGTACAGGCGGGATTGCATCGCTGTCTCGATAACGGAAACATCGGCATTGAGGGGCGCGGCATTCAGGGCGGCGACGGGCGCCTGCAACAGGGCTGGCAAAAGGAACACACTGAATCCGCAGATCGCCAGGTCTGCATGACGCTTCAGCATCTGGCGCGCCTGTTCGGACATGAAGGCAGCAACACCGCTCGCGCCCAGCGCAGCAAGTCCGAGGACGAGCGCGATGCGTTGCACTTGGCTCAATCGAATCCAGAACGACCAATAGCCAGGCGCCTGCTGCAGCCAGTCGAGCACCCCTTTGGCGAGCAGTTGATGCACAGGTGTTGCGCCAGCCAATTCGCTCGACGCCGTGCCCAGCACGCACCATCGCCAGCCGAGGTAAATCGCGGCCATCAGCCAGGTCAATGCCAACGCGCGCATTGCCTTTGCACGAAACGTCGGTTCAATTGACGCCCAGCGCAACCACAGCAGGGACAACGCGACCACGACGGCCAACCCGATTTCCTTGCACAGCATCGCTGCGAGCGCGGACAAGAGCACGCACGGCAACGCGTATCGGCTCAGGCGCACGCGATATTCGAACGCAGCAACCAGGGCTAGCAGGATGAACAACGTCGACAGCAGATCGAAACGTGCCGACCACCAGAGGGCAGTGCCGATCACAGCGGGATGCACCGCGAACAAAAGCGTCGACAACAATGCGATCGGTCGTGGGATCGCAGCGCGCAGGAGAAGGAGCATCAGCGTCAGGCTCACGCCAATGTGCAAGGCGAGGTCGCTCATCGCGTGTGCCGGATAGTCCACGCCGAACCACTGGGCGCCCAGCCACATCGACGCAAAACCGAGCGGTCGAAATACCGACCCGGCCGCCGCGGGAAAGTGGTCATGCGTGAACAGCGGCCACGGCGAGCCGATCAAGCGTGCGAAGGCGAGCTGCATGAAATCATCGCGTCCCCAGAACCCGTGTACGCCGGGCCAGTAGACGAACGCGACAATCGCGATCAGCACAAGCCCGCAGAAACCATTGCGCACCGCAGCCACGGTTCTGGGATCCGGACTCATGGCTGGAAATGGCCAGGAATGGGAAGCCCTGCCCGAGTCAGATCAGCTTGATCTCGCGCAGGCGTTCCAGCAGATAGTCGTGCGAGCTGATGGCCTGCGGGTAGCGGCTGGGATTCGCCGCGCTCGTGCATGAAGGCAGAACGTCGATCATGAAATCCGGATTCGGATGCAGGAAGAATGGCACCGAATAGCGCGGCTTGCGGGCGTTGTCGCCAGGTGGATTGACGACACGGTGCGTCGTCGACGGATACACGTGATTGGTCAGGCGCTGCAGCATGTCGCCGATGTTGACGACGATGGTGTCGGCATCCGCGGTGAACGGCACCCACTCACCTGCGTGCGAGCGCACTTCGAGACCTTGTGCGCTGGCCCCGACCAGGAGCGTGATCAGGTTGATGTCCTCGTGCGCACCGGCGCGCACGTTCGGGACGTCCGACGCCGTGATGGGCGGATAATGGATAGGACGCAGGATCGAATTTCCGAAATTCGTCTTGTCGTCGAAATAGGCTTCAGGCAAGTCGATGTGCAGCGCCAGCGCGCGCAGCACGCGCGAACCCAGCGCATCAAGTGCTGCAAACATCCCGTAGCCGAATTCGTGAAAACTCGGCACTTCGCGTGGCCACAGGTTCGGCGCCATCACTTCCGCATATTTGGAAGTACGCGGGATTTCGCGGCCGATGTGCCAGAACTCCTTGAGGTCAGGATATTTCGAATCCTTCGCCGTCTCGATGCCGAATGGCGTGTAGCCGCGCGCGCCGCCGCTGCCCTTGACGTGGTACTGCATCTTCACGTCGGCAGGCAACGCAAAGAATTGGCGGAATGCCTCATAGGCGCCGTCGATGAGCGGCTGCGCTATGCCATGGCCACGGATGCCGGCAAACCCCCATTCGCGATAGGCTGCGCCCAGTTCGGCGACGAAGGCGGCGCGATCGCTTTCATAGCGACGGATATCCAGAGTGGGAATGCGTGGGCTCATGGCATCAGGCGTCGTGTTGTTGTGAGGCATGGGGTGATGCGGCCGATTTTACGGCGTCGGAGAGCTCGCCGGCGAGTCGTGCGACGAGGGCATCGTCGCCAGCTTCGACCGTCACGCGTACCAGTGGTTCGGTGCCCGACGGACGCAAGACGACGCGCCCCTGCCCTTCCAGTTCCATACGCACGCGCTCGAACACGCGTTGCACGTTCGCATCGGCGACCAACGCAGCACCACCAGGAACGCGGATGTTTACTGTCGTCTGTGCAACCTTGCGCATGCCCGCCACTGCATCGCCCAGGCGCAAGCCCTTGCGCACGAGTACATCGAGTACCTGCAAGGCGCTCACGATCGCGTCGCCGCTGGTGGTGCGATCGAGCGTAAGGATATGCCCGGACGCCTCTCCGCCAAGTACGCCATCGTTTTGTTTCAACAATTGCAGGACGTAGCGATCGCCGACGTTCGCACGCAGGAACGGCACGCCGAGATCGCGCATGGCGCGCTCGAGGCCGTAGTTGCTCATCAGGGTGCCGACCAACGGACCACGCAGCCGGCCGCTCGCATGCCAGTCGGTCGCGAGCACGTACAGCAGTTGGTCGCCGTCGACGATGGTCCCGCTGCTGTCGACCATCTGCACGCGATCGCCATCGCCATCGAAAGCGATACCCAAGTCGGCGCCAGCAGCGACGACGGCACGTGCCAAGGCGTGCGGACTGGTCGAGCCGACGTCGCGATTGATATTGAGCCCGTCGGGCTGGTTGCCGATGGCGCTCACGCGCGCACCGAGTTCGCCAAACACGGTTGGCGCGATCTGGTAGGTCGCGCCATGGGCGCAGTCGAGCACAATGTTGAGCCCGCGCAGGTTCAGCGCCGCCGGAACGGTCGACTTGCAGAATTCCGCATAGCGCACCACCGCATCGCGTACGCGCACGACCTTGCCGATCGCTTCCGAGGCGACCGTCGTGAACGGCGCTTCCAGTTCGGCTTCGATCGCCGCCTCGACCGCATCATCGAGTTTTTCGCCTTCGGCCGAGAAGAACTTGATGCCGTTGTCGTGATGCGGATTGTGCGAGGCGCTGATCACGATGCCCGCGCTCGCGCGCAGCGAGCGGGTCAGGTAGGCCACGGCGGGTGTCGGTGTCGGCCCGAGCAGGCTTACGCCGGCGCCCGCCGAAACCAGTCCGGCTTCCAGCGCTGATTCGAACATATAGCCGGAGACACGCGTGTCCTTGCCGATCACCACGTTCACGGGACCGCCGCGCGCAGCCAGCACGCTGCCGACGGCGCGACCGAGCTTGAGCATGAATTCCGCCGTGATCGGCCATTCGCCGACGCGACCGCGTATGCCATCAGTGCCAAAGTACTTGCGTGCGCTCATTTTGATTCGATCCGCATCCGGGGAGTCCGCGACCGGGGCCGCGCCCCTCATCAGATATTGTCGCCGATTCCCGACATCCGCTCGCGCGTAGCGACCCACAGGGATGTGGGAAGTGCCTGCTGGCATCAGGAACGCCAGCAGGCCCGGCATACCGGCCATCCATGGCCATAAAATGCAAACGCCCCGTCAGGCGGGGCGTTTGCGGTGGTCACATGGAGCGACGCATCAGTCGCCCATCTGTTTCTGGCGATGTTCCCAGCGTTCCTGGGCGTCGAGGCTCAGGGTTGCGATCGGGCGCGCATCCAGGCGATCGAGGCCGATTTCCTCGTCAGTCTCCTCGCAGAAGCCATAGCGACCTTCCTCAATGCGCTTGAGCGCCTTGTCGATCTTCGCAATGAGCTTGCGATAGCGATCGCGCGTGCGCAGTTCGAGCGAATTCTCGGTCTCGCGCGTCGCGCGCTCTGCCTCGTCACCGACATCGCGTACTTCATCGCGCAGGCTCTCGATGGTCTGGCGGCTTTCCTCAACCAGCTCTTCGCGCCATTTCGACAGCTTGTTGCGGAAATACTGCAGGTGACGCGGACTCATGTACTCGTCTTTCGGGTCCGGCTTGTAGTTGTTCGGCAAATCGATATGCACGGTGGCTGGCAGGACGTAGCGGCCGTCCTGCATGGTCACGCCATTGTCCGACGGCGGCGGCGAACGTGTCTTGCTGCTCTTGGAAGCTGTTGCGGTATCTGGCTTGCTTGTAGTCACGAAGTTCCCGGCTGGTTCAGCTGCATTGCTGGTGGATGGTTTTGCCTTCGCCACGCTCGCTGCCGCAGGTTTGACCTGGGCGACCGGTTTGGCAGGCGCCGCTTTCGCCGGCGGCACATGTTTGACCGCCATGGGCTTGGCTGGTGCCGGTTTTGCCGGTGCGGGCTTGGCCAGCTTCTTGACAGGCTTGGAGGGCACCGCTTTTTTCGACGGCGAACTCTTCCCTGCCTTGCTGATGGCGGTTTTGGCGACCGGCTTCGTCGCGCTGCTCTTCACAGGCGCGGACTTCGCCGCCACCTGCTTCACAGGCTTCTTGGCCGCTGGCTTGGCCTTGGCCGCAGGTTTGGCCGAGGCCTTGCGCGCCGCGCCTGGCACAACCTTGGCACGCACAGGCTCTTTGGTCGCCTTCGCGTGGTTACCTGAATTCTTTTTGCTGTTCGCCATTCCTAAGCCTATTCTTGTGACGCGGCGGTCGCGTGTTATAGCCTAAGTACCACCCCCCGGCAACCGCTGAAAACCAGTGTGTGGGCGCGCACATACCTACTCGCTCGCAACCCATCATGTCGCAGCTGACCATTTTCCTGCTCCGGTGTTACAAACGGTGGCTCAGCCCGCTGTTAGGCGCGCGCTGCCGCTTTCATCCCAGCTGCTCGGACTACACACGCGTTGCCGTTGCCCGATTTGGCGGCCTGCGTGGCGGTTGGCTCGGTTTGTGCCGCATCATCCGTTGCCAGCCGCTGTGCGCGGGCGGCATCGACCCGGTACCGCTCCAATTCCGCTTTTGGCCCGCGCGCGCCCACGAACCCGACAAAGACCCCTACCCATGACCGACTGGCTGATCACCAACGCCGAACTCATCAATGAAGGCCGCCGCTTTCACGCAGATCTGCGTGTACGCGACGGCCGCATTGAACGTATCGAACCGCAACTGAGCGCCCAAGCGGACGAACGCGTATTCGATGCAAAGGGGCGTTGGCTGCTGCCCGGCATGATCGACGACCAGGTGCACTTCCGCGAACCGGGGCTCACCCACAAGGCGGACATCCAGAGCGAATCGCGCGCCTGTGCCGCCGGCGGCATCACCAGCTTCATGGAAATGCCCAACACGAAGCCACCGGCGACCGATCGCGCCGCGCTGGAGGCCAAGTACACGCGCGCCGCCGACGTCTCGCGCGTCAACTACGCGTTCTATTTTGGTGCGACGAACGACAATATCGAGGAGATCCACCGCCTTGATCCGAAGGCGGCGCCCGGCATCAAGGTGTTCATGGGCGCCTCGACCGGCAACATGCTGGTCGACAATCCGGACACGCTGGACGCGATCTTCCGCGACGCGCCGGTGCCGCTGATCACGCACTGCGAAGACACGCCGATGATCATCGCCAACGAGGAGCAGGCGCGCGCGCGCTGGGGCGACGACATCCCGATGGAACAGCACCCGCTGATCCGTTCGCGTGAGGCGTGCATGAAATCGACCTTGCTGGCGACGTCGCTGGCGCGCAAGCACGGCACGCGCCTGCACGTGCTGCACATCTCGACGGCCGAAGAATGTGCGCTGTTCGAACCGGGCCCCCTTGCCGGCAAGCGCATAACGGCGGAAACCTGCGTGCACTTCCTGCATTTCTGCGATGCGGACTACGCGCGCCTCGGTGCCTTGATCAAATGCAATCCGGCGATCAAGGCGGCTTCGGATCGCGACGCGATCACGCGTGCGCTGGCGGAACGCCGCATCGACGTGCTCGCGACCGACCACGCGCCGCACCTGGTTACGGAGAAGTCTGCGAAGTACCCGCGCTCGCCGTCCGGCCTGCCTCTGGTGCAGTACGCGCTGCAGTGCGCGCTGGAACGCGTATTCGATGGCGCGTTGACGCTCGAACGTGTTGTGGAGGCGACCACGCATGCGCCAGCGACCTTGTTCGACGTGAAGGAACGCGGTTTTCTGCGCGAAGGTTTCCACGCCGATCTCGTGCTCGTCGATCCGCATAAACCGCACACCGTAACCGCAGCAGAAGTGCTGTCGAAATGCGCATGGACGCCGTTCGAGGGCTTCACGTTCCGATCCAGTATCGCCGCGACCTTCGTCAACGGGCGACTGGCCTGGCATGAAGGAAAACTCGGCGATGCAGTGCGCGGCATGCGCCTGGAATTCACGCGGTGATCGCTGTGCGCGACGCGAACGGACGAGCTTACTGTGGGAGCGGCTTCAGCCGCGATGCTTGCCCGGAAGCTGCGACAAAAGCATCGCGGCTGAAGCCGCCCCCACAGGGAAAATCTTTCCGACCGCGCAGTGTCGGCGTCGTGCTCGCCCTGTTGTGCGCCGGGCCGTTCGCAGCAGCAAGCGAATTTCCTCAACAGGTGTCGCAAGGCTCGCTCGTGATCGGCAAGGTCAGCCCCAATAGCAAGGTGCGTTTTGCCGATCGCGACCTGCTCGTCACACCGAAAGGCGACGTCGTCTTCGGCATTGGTCGCGACGAGACCGGGCCAGTGACCGTGGAGGTACGCGAGGGCGACGGAAGGCGCGAGAAGATCGCCATCGAAGTGATTCCACGCGACTGGCCCGTCGAGCGCGTCGACGGCGTGCCGCCGAAGACGGTCGAGCCACCGCCCGACATCGCCGCACGCATCAAGCGCGAACAGGCGCGCGTGGCCGCCGCGCGCTTGCGTGACGACGCGCGCGAGGACTTTCTGGAGTCCTTCGCCTGGCCGGTCACCGGGCGCATCAGCGGACGCTTCGGCAGTCAGCGCGTCTACAACGGCATCCCGAAGTCGCCGCATCCGGGCATGGACATCGCCGTCCCGCAAGGCACGCCGGTCAAGGCGCCTGCGAGTGGCATCGTCACCTTTGCTGACGCCGATCTCTATCTGACCGGCGGCACCGTCTTGCTCGACCACGGTCACGGCGTCAGTTCGAATTTCCTGCACATGTCGCGCATCGACGTGAAGGTCGGCGACCACGTTGATCAAGGTCAGGTTATCGGCGCCGTCGGCATGACCGGCCGCGCTACCGGACCGCACCTGCATTGGGGCATGAACTGGTTCGATGTGCGGCTGGACCCATTGTTGCTGGTCGCGCCGCAACCCTAGTCCAGTCCGGCAAGCGGCTTTGCCTGCATCGAAACCTGCTTGGTCCCGCCATACAGCCATTGCGTACCCACTTCGCGAAATCCCATGCGCGCGTGGAAGTGCAGTGATGCCGGATTCGGCGGGTCGAGGTCGAACTCGCAAGTCAGCAGCGGAGCGGCGGTTCGCGATGCGAACGCGGCAATATCGTCATACAACGTCGCTGCATGACCGCGTCCGCGGTGCGCCGATGAAGCGACGATGCGATCGATATAGAGAAAGGCGGGATAGCGTCCGACGAACCACGCATAGTTCGGACTGTCGTAGCGCGTGCCTTCGCGGAAGGCCAGCAGGAATGCAGCCACCACGCCGTCATCTTCGATGACCCTGTGGTACGCGGACATCCGGTGCAGCCATTCCAGGCGTTCCGGCGTCAGCGGACTCAGGAACTGCACCGACTCGGCATTCAAGGCGAGTATCGCGGCGAAATCCGCGGGTGTCGCAGCGCGGATCACTGCACGGAGTCGCGGTCGTCCAGCATGCGGTAGCCACCTGCGTTCCGTGTCGCCAGCGCCACTGCATCGTGCGGATGCAGGCTTTCGTAGTGCGCTGCGCGAACCCAGAAGTCCGCGGCGCGTTCGTCTGCGTGCAGTGCCTGCTGGATACGCCGTGCGGCGTCTTCGCAGAACATCAGGTTCTGTCCGTTAGCGAGTGCGAAGGCCTGCTCATCCTCGCGCTTGACCGCGGTCTGCACCGGTGTCTGCAGCGCCCGCTCGACCAGATCGATGACGTCGGTGATCGGAAAATCGAAACCGGGCGCGAGTTTCACGCGCACCTTTGCCATGCTGCGCTGGCTGTGCGGCGTCGCGACGATGCCTTGGCTGCTGCCGAGCCAGGCGAGCACCGCATCGTGCTGCACCGGAGCGCCACGGGCGAAATCAGCGGCAAAGCGTTCCTGGATCAACTGCCGCGCGAGTGCGGCCGATGCCGGACACGTGCTGGAGTACTGCACTTCGAGCGCAAGCTCGACCTCGAACTGCGTACCGTGCAGGCGCGCGGCGATCTCGACCGGATACGAACGCCAGCCGCTGTGCTCGCTCGCGAGTGCGGCGCGGCGCACGAGGTGGTCGAAGCGCACGCGCAGCAGCGCTCGATCTGAAAGCTCGGCATGTGAATCGAGAAACTCGCGCAGCAGGCGACGCAACACCGCGGGCGTCAGCGCTTCGGACGAAAGGTGCTGGTCGAGCAGCAGGTACAGCCGCGACATATGGATGCCGCGCGCATCGGCCCGATGCAGGTTGACGAATGCGGCAACACGCGCGCTGAGGCGCTGCACCTGGCCGGTCGCGCCAGCGAGCAGGACCGGCATCTCGATTTCGTCCATGCCGACCCAGTCGAGCGCGCCCGCGCGCGCGGTCTGCGCTTCACTGGCGACATCGGGCATCGTGCGCTGGGTGCTTGGTTTGGACGTCATCAAGTGTCTCGAACAAGGAAAAACGGCAATCCGGAGCGATCTGCTACACCACAATGCGGTGAATGATCCATTCAGAACGCGGCTTGTTCAGAATGGGGATGCGACCGCGTCGGCTCAATAGCCTAACAGGAGCGCGTTTCACGACGCCGCGTTCACCGTCGCGAACGCCGCGCAGCGCGCCATGCGGCCCACACGACGGAAATCGACAGGCGCGGCAGCGCCGAATTGATCGCCATCAAGGGATCGCTCGCTCGAGCAGCGTGCAGCGCCCGGGTGCTGTCGGCCGCGACCATCGCGGAGCGCAAGGTGCCCAGCCTGGCCGCCTTGAGCCCGGGAACGGCCGTCCAAAGTTTGAGCAGGCCAAGCATTTCTCCCGCAAGCCGGCGAAACCATTCGCTCAACGCCTGGTTGCGCGCGGCTGATGCCTCGGCCAGGTCTCCGCGCGCGAGCCGGTGACGCGCCAGCAGATCCAGCGGCAATGGCAGCTTGCCGTCACGCAATGTGTCCAAGAGCGCGGCCGTTTCGCGCAGCGCGCGCGCCAACGACAGGGCGCCGACTATCGTCGTGGCATCGCCACCGAACAACTGCGCATCGATCGCCCCCAACGGCGCGTGGAATTGCGCGTACTGGTCGAGCAGGTCCTGCCCCTCTGCTGCCGGTTCCGGATCGCGCTGCGCCAGTGCGCCGCCAATCACCGCATACCATTGCGCCAGTGGTATCTGCGCGAAACCGGGGTGATCGGAAAGCGCCTGCGTCAACGGATGACGCGCCTCATGCCTGGCACAACGTGCGAATTCCTCGCCCCACCATTGCAGCTTCATGGCAGCCGGTTGCGCCTCACGGATGCCGAAGGCGGCATGTTCCAGTTCGTAGACGAGGCTCGCAAAAGCGCTCTGTGCGCCGCGTTCGTGTTCCGCAACGAATTTCAGCGCAAGCCCGAATTCCGGATGTACGGCCGCCCACTTCGCTTCGAAACTGGCGAGCGGTGTTGTGTCGGCCGGTCTTGCTGGAATCGACTCGCTCACTCAGACGATCCCGAGCGCCGCCACGAGTGCGAGCGGCGTATCGACAACATGGTCCGCGCCCCAGGCGCGTGGATCGCCACCGTCGAGATAGCCCCATCCGGCCGCGATCGTGCGTGTGCCGGCGGCGCGACCGGCCTGGATGTCGCGCAGATCGTCGCCGACCATGACGGCGGACGACGGCGCGATTCCCATCTGTTCGCAAGCCATCAGCACGGGCGCTGGATCGGGTTTGCGCACCGGCAGACAGTCGCCGGTGACCAGCGTGGCGCAGCCGCGATGGAAGGTCATCTGCGCAAGCATCGGTCGCGCCAGCCAGCCCGGCTTGTTGGTGACGATGCCCCAGGCAATGCCGCGCGATTCAAGCAGGGCCAGCACCTCGGCGATGCCGTCGTAGAGGCGGGTGTGCACGACCATCTTGACCGAGTAGATATCGAGGAAACGCGGCAGCCACTGGTCAATCATCGCGTCGTCGGCACCGGGCAAGCCCTTGCGCAACATCGCGCGGCCGCCCGCGGAGACAACCTGGCGCACCGCCTGCGCATCTGGGGGCGGCGCACCGAGTTCGGCGCACAACGCTTGCACTGCCGCAACGAGGTCGGGCGCAGAATCGACCAGCGTGCCATCGAGATCGAACAGCACCGCGCGCGGCGGGGTCACGAGGCTCATGCTGGCTTGGTCGCGCAAGCGAGATAGTTCACCGCGACGCTGCGCGAGAGCCACGCCTTGCGCGTGAGCGGGTTGTAGGCGATGCCGGAAAGGTCGTCGAGCACCAGCCCGACAGCGCGCAGGTCGCTCGCAATCTCGCTGGGTTTCAGGAATTGCGCGTAGTGATGCGTGCCGCGAGGCAGCAGGCGCAGCAGATATTCGGCACCGAGGATCGCGGCACCGAACGCGGGCGGGGTGCGGTTCAAGGTCGACAGGAACAATTTGCCACCCGGCGTGAGCAAGGCCGCGCACGCGCGGATCACGCTCGCTGGATCGGGCACGTGCTCGAGCATCTCCATGCAGGTGACGACATCGAACGTTGCCGGCATTTCGGCCGCAAGCGCTTCGACGCTGAGCTCGCGGTATTCGACCTTGAGTTCGCTCTCATGCAGATGCAGGCGCGCGACATCGAGCACGGCTGGCGCAAGATCGATCGCTGTGACATCCGCGCCACTGCGTGCCAATGCTTCGCTGAGCAGCCCGCCGCCACAACCGACATCGAGCGCACTCGCACCCTTCAACGCGCAGCGATCGGCGATGTAAGCGAGTCGCACCGGATTGAGGTCATGCAGAGGGCGCGATTCGCCATCCGGATCCCACCAGCGCGAGGCCAGACGGTCGAACTTCGCGGTTTCAGCAGGATTGACGTTGAACGTCATGGAATGCGCCATAGAAATTCTTCTTTGAAATCGTCAAAGCACGTCGGGCAAATCCAGTGCTCGAGATCGAGCGTCGCAAACCCCTCGTGCAAGGCATCCGGAAGTACTGACGCTTCTGCAAATGTACTCCAGCAGAATTCGCAATGATCGTGATCCCACTCCGGAGATACCCGAACCCATCCCGAGCGAACCAGCTCGACACCTTTCAGATAGGTTGCCTGACCGCGGATTCGCCCGTCGGATACTTCGCTCATCCCATCTAGTTGCTCGAGATCCGCTCGCGCCATCGCCGCGCCTTCTCGCGCAGCTCGACCATATCGAGATCAACCAGCATGCGCTCGCGCAACTTGCGCTGTCCGGCAATCCACACGTCGCTGACCTGATGCCGGCCAACGGCATAGACGAGTTGCGAGATCACGTTGTACATCGGCTGCGTCTCGATATCGTCGAGACGGATTGCGCAAAGGTCGGCCTGCTTGCCGACCTCGATCGAGCCGATGCACTCGCTCCAGCCAAGAGCCTGCGCACTACCGAGCGTCGCGATGTGCAGGGTGCTCGCTGCGTCAAGCGCGCTGGCGTCTTCGGCAACGGCTTTTGCGAGCAATGCGGCCGTGCGCATTTCACCGAACATGTCGAGGTCGTTGTTGCTGGCACAGCCGTCCGTGCCGAGTGCGAGCTTCACGCCTGCGCGGCGCAGCTTCTCGGCTGGACAGAAACCCGAGGCGAGCTTGAGATTGGATTCCGGGCAATGCACGACCGCGACGCCGGCTTCGGCACAGGCCGCGATCTCGGCATCGGTCAATTGGGTCATGTGCACAGCGATCAGGTGATCATTGACGAGTCCTAGCGCCTGCATACGCGCAAACGGTCGCGCGCCACGCTCGCGCCGCGCTTCATCGACCTCGTGCGCCGTCTCGTGCAAGTGCAGGTGCACCGGCAGGTCGAGCTGGTCCGACAGCATGCGGATGCGCTCGAAACTTTCGTCGGCGACCGTGTACGGCGCATGTGGCGCAAAGCTGGTGCCGAGCAGGGGCTCGTCGCGGAACTCGTCGTGGACGGCGAGACCCTTGTCGAAATACTCGTCTCGACTGGACGCCCACGCTGTCGGAAATTCAATGATCGGTAGCCCCACCATCGCGCGGAAGCCAAGCCGGCGATAGGTGGCAGCCTGGACGTCAGGGAAGAAATAGTTCTCGTTGCAGCAGGTGGTACCGCCGCGCAACATTTCGCCTATGGCAAGCTCGACGCCGTCGCGCACGAATTCCGGCCCCATCGCCTTGGCTTCTGCCGGCCATACATGTTCCTGCAGCCACCGCATCAGCGGCAGGTCATCCGCCAGCCCGCGCATCAGGGTCATCGGATTATGCGTGTGCGCGTTGATCAAACCGGGGATGAGCGCGTGCTCGGTCAGCTCGACGTGTTCGCGCGGCGCGAATCGCGCGCGCGCCTCGGCGACCGGCAGGATCGCGACGATGCGGTCCGCATCGACCGCAACCGCATGGCCTTCGAGTACGACCCCGCGCGGCTCGACTGGCACCAGCCAGCGGGGTTCGATCAGCAGATCGATCGGGACCGGCAAATCCGCCATATATTCCTTGTTCCGGCGCTGACCGGAAGCCATCTTGATTGCGGAAAACGAGAATGGACACCGGCTTGCACCGGGGATTGATTCGCGACGAAATCCGCTACGAAATTCCCTTCGAATCAATCACTTGACGCGCGACATGTACTCGCCCGAGCGCGTATCGACCTTGATTTTCTCGCCCTGGTTCACGAACAACGGCACGCGCACCACCGCGCCCGTCTCGAGCTTGGCCGGCTTGCCGCCACCGCCCGAGGTATCGCCGCGCACGCCCGGATCGGTCTCTGTGATTTCCAGTTCGACGAAGATCGGCGCCGTCACCACCAGCGGTGCGCCGTTCCACAGCGTCATGATGCACACCTCATTGCCCTTCAGCCACGGTGATGCATCCGCCATCGCGCTCTTGTCTGCGGCGACCTGCTCGTGCGTCGCCGGATCCATGAAATGCCAGAACTCACCGTCCGAGTAGAGGAATTCCATGTCCGTGTCCATCACGTCCGCCGACTCGAGCACGTCGGTCGACTTCATCGTGACTTCCTGCGTGCGTCCGTTCTTCAGATTGCGGAACTTCACCCGGGTGAACGACTGACCTTTTCCGGGCTTGACGTACTCGGTGTCGGTGATCGTGCACGGATGGCCGTCGACGATGATCTTCTGGCCGTTCTTGACGTCGTTCATGCCATAACTGGCCATCTGAAACTCCCGTTTTTCATTGAGTGGTGCAGCCACCGGGGGCCGCTGGTGCGAATGGAGCGCCATCACAATCAAAAAGCCGCTCGATGAAAGCGGCTAGAATGGCGGATTCCCGCGGCCGAACGCATCCGACCTGGTCCGCCAATGATACAAGCTAACCGCATTCCGGCGCAGCCCGTGCGCTGGCAACAGCTATGGCGCGAAGCAGTCAGCGATCCGCATGAGCTGCTGCGCCTCCTTGATCTGTCTGCGCACGCAGCAGACCTGCTGCCTGCCTCCGATACCGGGTTCGCGTTGCGCGTACCACGCGGTTTCGTTGCGCGCATGCGCCGTGGCGACCCGACCGACCCGCTGCTGCGCCAGATATTGCCGCTGGCGGCCGAGCTGGTCGAAGTGCCCGGGTTCACCCGCGATGCGGTTGGCGACCGCGAGGCGCGCACAGCCAACGGCGTGTTGCACAAATACGAAGGCCGCGCGTTGCTTATCGCGACCGGTTCCTGCGCCGTGCACTGCCGCTATTGTTTCCGCCGGCATTTTCCGTACGCCGACGAGACGGCGGCCGCGAATCGCTGGGAAGAAGCCATCGCCCATCTGCGCAGCGACGATTCCATCACCGAAGTGATCCTGTCCGGTGGCGACCCGCTCTCGCTGTCGACCTCCAAGCTGGCTGAGCTCGCGGATGCACTGGTGACGATCCCTCACGTCAAGCGATTGCGCATCCACACGCGCCTGCCGATCGTACTTCCGGAGCGCATCGATGAGCCGTTCCTGGCGTGGATTGATGCGCTCCCCCTTCAGCGCGTCATTGTCATGCATGCGAATCATCCGAACGAGATCGATCCGACCGTGATCGCAGCCTGTGCGAGCCTGCGCGAGGCTGGCGCAACGTTGCTGAACCAGGCAGTCCTGCTGCGTGGGGTCAACGACCATGCCGAAACGCTGGCTGCTTTGTCCGAGCGGCTGTTCGAGGCCGGCGTGCTGCCGTACTACCTGCATCAACTCGACCGTGTTGCCGGAACCGCGCATTTCGAGGTCGATGACGCGCAGGCTGCTGTTCTCATAGACGCACTACGCGAGCGTCTGCCTGGTTATCTGGTGCCGCGGCTCGTCCGCGAGGTGGCCGGCGCACCCTCCAAGCTTCCTTTACAAGCCGGATGACCCACGAACGGTGCAGAGATAGCCCAATGACCCATGGAAATACGTGATCGAATCCGGTACATATCGACTGCAGGCTGTGCCGTGATCAACGCTCGCCCCTTGATCCCCACGCTCGCCCAATCAACAAGGCCCCAACCGAGGCCACGGTATTCGCGATGGACCGCCCGACGATACGCTGGATTTTTCCACCCAAGACAACCCTGACCTGACCCGATGAGCCGAGCCGACAACATCATCAAGCTGTTATTGATCGACGATTCCGCCGAGGATGCCGAACAGACCATCAGCATCCTGCGCAACGGCGGTATTGCGGTGCGCCCCGCGCGTGCGACGACTGAAACCGAGCTGGAAGCGGCACTGGAGCAGCAGGTGCCGGATCTGATCCTCGCCGATCTCGCCTGCAATGAGCTGAAGTTGACGCAGATTCGCGACGCCGCAGCACGCGGCGGGCGCGACATCGCTTTGGTCGCGTGCGGGCGTGGACTTTCTGAAGACGCGATCGTGACCGCCTTCCGCGATGGCGCGCGCGCGCTTGCCCTGCGGGGCTCGCACGAGCACGTGCAGATGGTGGTCAAACGCGAATTCGAGGCGCTGACGACGCGCCGCAGCGTGCGTCGCCTGGAGGCGTCCCTGCGCGAATCGGAACGTCGCTGCGATGCATTGCTCGATTCCTCGCGTGATCCGATCGCCTTCGTGCATGAAGGGATGCACGTGCGCGCAAACAAGGCCTACCTTGACATGTTCGGCTTCAACGATTTCGAGGAAGTCGAAGGCATGTCGATCCTGGACATGATTGCGCCGAACGACGCCGACGATTTCAAGACCCTGCTAAAGCGCCTGTCCAAAGGCGACAAGCCGCCGCAACGCCTCAACCTCAAGGCCAAGCGCAGCGACGAAACCACCTTCGATGCAACGATGGAATTCACCGAAGCCAGTTACGAAGGCGAGCCCTGTCAGCAGATCACGTTCCGTCTGCAGACCGTCGACGCAAACCTGGCGCAGGAACTTGATTCCCTGCGCTCGAAGGACCTGGTCACAGATCTCTACAATCGCCAGTACCTGATGACACAGATCGATCAGGGTGTCGCCCAGGCGGCGAACGGCAAGGGCGACCAGGCCCTGCTGCTGATCGAGCCGGATGACTTCAAGCAAGTGCTCGACACCGTGGGTCTCGGCAATGCCGACGTCCTGCTGGGTGATCTGGCAACCCTGGTGCGCCGTCACCTGAGCGATGCCGATTGTGCTGGCCGAGTTGGCGAACACACCTTCGGTATCCTCGTCGCCGGCCGCAGCAGCGAAGCAACCAAGCAACTGGCCGAAACGCTGCGCAATGCATTCAGCGAACGTATTTTCGAAATCGGCAAGCAATCGATCAGCCTCACCGTCAGTCTGGGTGGCGCACTGATCGGCGAGAAGAATGCGAACGCGACGACCGTATTGAACCTCGCGAGCACGGCACTGCGAAGCTCGCAGGCCGAAGGCGGCAACCGCATCCATATCGTCGACCCGGCCGAGGAAGACAAGGCGGCGGTGGAAGCCAACCGTCACTGGATATCACTCGTCGACCACGCGCTGGCAAGCAATGGCTTCGTTCTCTACTACCAACCCATCATCAGTCTGCACGGTGCCGAAGGCGACTACTACGAAATCCTGTTGCGCATGGCGGGACCCAAGGGCGAAATCCCGCCTGGCCAGTTCATGCCGATTGCCGAACGCCACGGCAGGTTGCCGGCGATCGATCGCTGGGTCATCGCGAACGCAATCCGCGCGATCGCCGAGCGTGAGCGTGCTGGCCATCGCACGACGTTCTTCATCAAGTTGACCGCGCAATCGCTGGACGATCAGACGCTGCTGCCGTGGATCGCGCAACAGCTCAAGACCTCGCGCCAGCGCGGCGATTCGCTCGTGTTCGAGATGCCGGAAAGCAAGGTCGTGACGAGCCTGAAGCAGGCGCGCGCGTTCGCCAAGGGACTCGAACAGATTCACTGCGGTTTTGCACTGGAGCAGTTCGGCTCCGGCCTCAATTCATTCCAGCTGCTCAAGCACATTCCGGCCCACTACCTGAAGATCGACCGCAATTTCATGGCCGATCTGCCCAAGCAGAAAGACAACCAGGACAAGATCAAGGACATCTGCGAGCAGGCGCATCACGCCGGCAAGTTGACGGTCGCCGAATTCGTCGAGGACGCGGCGAGCATGTCGATCCTGTTCAGCTGCGGCGTGAACTTCGTGCAGGGCAACTTCCTGCAGGAGCCGGAAAAAATCCTGAGTCACGCTGCGGCTTAGAACCGAGCACGAGCGCCGATCGAGTGGGAGCGCCTGCCGGCGCTCCCACTCGGCTTAGACCGCGCGCAATGCGGCGATGCGTTCTTCCAGCGGCGGGTGGCTCATGAACAGGCGGCTGAGGCCGCCTTGTCCGGAAATGCCGAAGGCCTGGATCGCTTTCGGCAACGCGGTTTCGCCCTGATTGCCGGCCAGCCGCTGCAGCGCGGAGATCATGTTGTCGCGACCGCCGAGGCGTGCCCCACCGGCATCGGCACGGAATTCGCGCCAGCGTGAAAACCACATGACGATGAGCGACGCCAGGAAACCGAGCGCAACCTGCAGCACCATCACAATGATGAAATAGAAGAAGCCGCCACCGCTGCCCTCGCTGTTGCGGTTGCCGCTCAGCGCATTGTCGACCACCGTTCCGATGATACGTGCGAAGAAAATCACGAACGTGTTGAGCACGCCCTGGATCAGGCCCATCGTTACCATGTCGCCGTTCGCGACGTGTGTGATCTCGTGACCCAGCACGGCCTGGACCTGGTCGCGGTCCATGCTTTGCAGCAAGCCGGTGCTGACCGCGACCAACGCACTGTTGCGGCGCATGCCGGTGGCGAATGCATTCATGTCGGGCGCGTCATAGACCGCGACCTCCGGCATGCCGATGCCGGCCTTCTGCGCTTCGCTGCGCACCGTATCGAGCAACCAGCGCTCGGACTCGTTGCGCGGCTCGGTGATCACTTGCGCACCGGTCGTCCGCTTGGCGATCCATTTCGACATCGCCAGCGAAATGAACGAGCCGCCCATACCCATCACGGCCGCCATGAGTAACAGCCCTGAGTAGTTGCCGAGCCGGACATGGAACACACCCTGCACGACGAACAGCACAATATTGAGCAGCGCCAGCACCGCAATGTTGGTGCCGATGAAAAGTAGGACGCGCATCATGGGACATGACTCCGGCGAGCGTGCAGGCTGCACATGATGGGATAATGTGGCTCGGCTGCACTGAACTCAAGCACGACGGACGGCATCCTTGCAGGCTGTCTGGCGACATCATCCTTTCGGTTTACGCCTTCCCATGTACCGCGGACGCTTCGCCCCCTCGCCTACCGGATCGCTGCACTTCGGCTCACTGGTGGCCGCCCTCGGCAGTTGGCTGTTCGCTCGTGCGGCCGGGGGCGAATGGATCGTGCGCATGGAAGACCTGGATCACGAACGCGAAATAGTCGGTGCAACGGGTGACATCCTGCAGACCCTGGTGGCGTTCGGGCTCGAATCCGACACTGACATCATCTATCAGAGCCAGCGCTTGGGAATCTACTCGGCCGCACTGAATGACCTCGAGTCTGCAGGTCATGCCTATCGCTGCTGGTGCAGTCGGAGCGACCTTGAACCCTTCGCCGGCATTCATCCAGCCGAATGCATTGCGCGCCCGGTCGCGCGTGAGCCGTCTTGGCGTATTCGCGTACGCGATGAAACGGCCTCATTCGAGGACGCGATCCAGGGTGCGATCACGCAGGATCTGCGCCGCGAAGTCGGCGACTTCGTCGTCTGGCGCGCCGATGGTATTTGCGCCTACCAACTTGCCGTCGTCGTCGACGATGCCGCACAAGCGATCACGCACGTTGTGCGCGGCGCAGACTTGCTCGACTCGACGGCACGGCAGATCCTGTTGCAACGCCTGCTCGGATTGGCTCAAGCGCAGTATGCACACCTGCCGCTGGCTCTCGACGGAGCGGGTCGGAAACTGAGCAAACACGATTGCGCGCTCGCCGTCGACGCGCGAGATCCGCTGCCCGCGTTGCGCGCTGCACTGCACTTCCTTGGACAGTCAGTGACACCGGCGCGTCGTCCCGCGGTGCTACTCTCACAAGCCGCTCACGACTTCGACGAAAGGCGCATTGCTCGCGTCGTCGCGGCACCCGCTCCGTATGCGGCAGTGCGGAAGGAAGTTTCCTGATACGGCGGGCACAATCGTGACGACGCACGCGGCGTCGCCACCAACAATAACGAAGGAGTAAGAGTCATGACGACGCGCATCGCCCTGGTCACCGGTGGAACCGGTGGAATCGGCACAGCCATTTGCCGGCACCTCGCGAAACTCGGCCACAAGGTCGCCACCAACTATCGCGACGAGGGGAAAACGAAGGCCTGGCAGGAAGCGCAACGCAAGGATGGCTTCGAATTCGTGATCGCAGCAGGCGATGTCGCCGATGCAGCGTCGTCCGAAGCGATGATCCAGGACGTGGAGCGTCAGCTCGGCCCGGTCGATATCCTCATCAACAATGCCGGCATTACGCGCGACACGACCTTCCACAAGATGACCGCGCTGCAATGGCAGGAAGTGATCGCCACCAACCTCGGTTCATGCTTCAACGTCACCCGTCCGGTCATCGACGGCATGCGCAACCGCAAGTGGGGCCGCATCGTGCAGATCAGCTCGATCAACGGCCAGAAAGGCCAGTATGGCCAGGCCAATTACGCGGCCGCAAAGGCCGGCATGCACGGCTTCACGATCTCGCTGGCACAGGAGAACGCGAAGTTTGGCATCACCGTGAACACCGTCTCGCCGGGATATGTCGGTACTGACATGGTCATGGCGGTGCCTGAGGATGTGCGCGCCAAGATTGTCGCGCAGATTCCGGTCGGACGTCTCGGTGAACCCGACGAAATCGCCTATGCGGTCGGCTTCTTTTCGGCCGAGGAAGCACGCTGGATCACGGGTGCGAATCTCGCCATCAACGGCGGCCAATACATGGGTTGGTAAACGCCGTGCTTAGCCGATGCCATCCGGCATCGGCTGCGACGTTTACCAGGTGAGGCAGGATGCCGAACGGGCGGGTCGGCCACGGATGGCAAGCCATGGATGGCGTCGAAAGAGCCATGGATGGCGCGTGCAATAATGGTTCGCCGCGTGTGGTTCGATGGTCAGCTGTTTCTTTACAAAGCGGTTTGAGCCGCGATTTGCATGGAAACCATCCCCACCCAACCCTCCGCTTGATGGGGAGGGCTTTCACCATCGCGACTCCCGCCGCTCTCACCGCCGGCACCAAGCCTCCCCCAAGGCACCTCAAACAGGTGTGCCCCGCACCATCTGAAACTGGTGCGCCGCCGCACATTCTGCTAGCGTTATGAGATGACCGAACTCCGCATCATCAAGAAGTACCCCAATCGCCGTCTCTACGACACCGAGATTTCGAGCTACATCACGCTGGAGGAAGTTCGCCAGCTGGTGCTCGACAACGAGGAGTTTGAGGTCCGCGACGCCAAAACCGGCGAGAACCTCACTCGCTCGGTCCTGCTGCAGATCATCTCGGAATATGAGGATCGCGGCGAACCCATGTTTACCACCAAGCTGCTCTCGCAGGTGATCCGTTTCTATGGCGATTCCTTGCAAGGCTTCATGGGCGGCTATCTCGAACGCAGCCTGCAGATCTTCATGGACCAGCAGCAGCAGTTTCGCAGCCAGCTCAACAATATCCTTGGTCAGACACCGTGGTCGATGTTGAACGGCCTGACCGAGCGCAACGTCGACTTGTGGAAGTCGTTGCAGCAAGGCTTCCTCACCGCCGCCGCCAACACCGTTCGCGAAAACGCGCCGGATGCCGGCAAGCCGAAGAAAGACGCCAAGTCCTGAGGCCGGTGGGGTCGATCCAGTAACGCGGGTTCCAGCGACGCAACCCATTGCGTCGCAGCATTTTCTTGCGGCGAACGATGCCGCAGCGCACGAGCGAGGGGCAATCGATGAGCAAACGCGTCGCCGTTGTCACGGGCGGGATTGGTGGGCTTGGGACCGAAATCTGCAAATACCTGGCCCGCTCCGGGCGCAAGGTCATCGCAGCCGATCTCGCGTCGCGCAGCGAGCGAGTAGAGGCGTTCCGCGAGGACGTGAAGGAATTCGGCAACTCGATCGTGTTCGAACCGCTCAACGTGACGGATTTCAATGGCTGCGCCGACTTCACCTCACGCATGCAGGAAACACATGGCATCGTGTCTATCCTGGTCAACGCAGCGGGCATAACGCGCGACACCAGCCTGCGCAAGATGAGCCCCGAGCAATGGGGCGACGTGCTCAGGGTGAACCTCGAAGGCGTGTTCAACATGTGTCGCCAGGTCGTCGATGGCATGACGAACCAGGGCTTTGGCCGCATCGTCAATATCTCGTCCGTGAATGGGCAGACGGGACAGTTCGGCCAGACCAACTACTCGGCCGCAAAAGCGGGCATGCACGGTTTCACGATGGCGCTCGCACGCGAAGTCGCCAAAAAAGGCGTGACGGTGAACAGCGTGTCTCCCGGCTACTGCGCGACGGCACTGGTCATGGCCGTGCCGGAAGAAATCCGCAACCAGATCATCGCGAACATTCCCGTCGGCCGCCTCGGTGAACCGCGCGAGATCGCACGCACCGTCGACTTCCTTGCCGCCGATGACGCCGGCTTCATCACCGGCGCGAACATTCCGGTGAATGGTGGCTATTTCATGGACTTTTGACTCGCGGTTTAAACCGCGAATCAGAAATCGTAGCCGTCGATGTAGATGAAATCGTCTGGAGTGCGCACGCAGTCATAGGTGACGGTCATCGGATCTCCCGCCTCGACTACGTCGAAATCAGTGGGCCTGATCCCGAACAGCGAATGGGAATCGATATCCACGTCGACATCCGTCCATTTGTGGGTCGTGAAGTTGTCCGCTTCCGCAGTCAGCGGAATGCCGCCACCGTCGGACAGGAACATGCCGTACTTTTGAAGCGTGCGCAGGATCGCACGCACTGATTCCTTGCTGCTGAAGACGTTCACGTTGAACGACTGCTTGAGCTTCAAACGCGAACCGTACGGGACCGCGTTCACGTTGGTATCGGATGTCGCCAAGGTCCCGTGCGAAGCCGGGTGCACGTACTTGTCGTTGGACATGCGGTTGTTGCCCAGGATGAAGCGGATTGCATGGCCGAGATCCCCCTGCGTCTGCGCCGCTGCCCACACGTCGTCCGCATTGAACAGCAGCGGGGCGATCGGGAAACCGGCACCGTCCGCACTGGTGCAGTGCTCGCCGCGACCGTAACGCGGATAAGCCTTGGTCAGGTCCCAACGCAGGCCGCAGATGGATTGCATGCCGGATGCATCGGCCGATTCGGTTGCATACGACTCGAAGAGTTCCTTGGCAGTGTCATTGACCACCAACAGGTGGCAATCCTCGTTGTCCGCATCGCAGAACGTAAGCGAGGGCGGATCGGTAGCTTCGATGCCGCCGACGGCAGGCACCGGAAACGGAGACCCGGTCGCGTCGCAGTCGGGGGCGTAGTAACTCCCCTCGTCCGGATAAGCGACGATCGGGCGGGTCGGCGTCGACGCGTTGGCGTGCAGCACGTACATGCCGAAGTCGATCTGGAAATCGAAATTGCGAGCGTCGCCCCAGCCAAGACTGGAAAACGCGGCGAGATGGGTCATCATCGGGACCGAGTTTGTACGCAGTTGCGCGTGGCTCACGTCGACGTTCCAGATCGCATTGGGCTGGGTGAAGCGAGGCAGTGGCGCAGCAACACCCAATGCCGGCAAGGAGAGCAAGCCGATCAATGCCCAAATGCGGTACATGTTCAATTCCCCTTCGCGGATGCGTGCATGCTCGCCTGCCCAAGGGCGAAAATCCGCGCACTGCGTCGCATGCGCGCTGCAGTCAACTTACCAGACCAGGTCGGCCGGGACGCCGTCCTCATCGACTGCGTGCGGATCGCACAACAGGACCAGCGATTGCGCATCGATTGCCTGGACGGCAAGTGCCGTTTCCTTCGTGACGAGCAGGTAGCGACCGGCAAACTGGACGATCGCCAATTCACCGCCGTTGAGGCGCGGCAATTGCTCGGCCGTCACGTAGATCCGGCGGATCTTGTTCGTATGGGGGAAATGTCGCGGTATGTCGGCGCCCGCATCGTTGACGCCCTTTCCGTTCAGTGCGTTCGCGAGCTTCTGCTTGCGCTCCTTCTTCTCGCGCGCGCGCTGTTCTGCTTCTCGCTGTTCGCGTTCACGCGCTTCGCGTTCGGTCTTGTCGCGCAACGCATACGCCTTGGCCAGATCGATGTCGGCGCGATCGCGCGCGGCAGCGTGCGGCGCAGGCCTGCCTTGCCCGGGCCGGGATTGCGCAGGCCTGGACTGTGCAGGCCGACGTGGCGCCTGCGACGGTGGCCGCTGCGGCCGCTGCTGGGGCTTGGGCTGCTCGGGTTTCGGCGGGGCAGCGAAGCCGGCCTTCAGCAATTGGTCACGGAGGGAGTCGGACATGGGATCGATGCAGCGCGGTTCGAATAGATTCGGCTTGCGTGAAAGCAGCCGGCCTCAGTAGTGCGGTGGTGGCGGTTCACTTTGCGGGTCGCTCGCGAGCGTGCCGCGCACGGTCACCAGCTCGCTGCGCAGTTGCTCCATCGCATTGCGCATGTCGTGCAGATAGCGGTCGTGCGTCGCTACCACCTCGCTCAAGGTGTTCATCGTATCGTCGACGAAGGCGATACGCATCTCAAGCTCGGTCAGGCGCTCTTCCAGCGAAGCGGACATTGCGATCAGCCCGGCAGTTTCTCGATCAGGTGGCGGCCATGGCGCGCGCCGATGGCGCCTGCAGCTTCGCGCTCCGCCAGAGCGAGGTCGGCGGCTGCCATTTCGCGTACGAGCTCGGCAAAACTCGTCTTGGGCGTCCAGCCCAGGCGTTCGCGCGCGAGTGTCGGATCGCCGAGCAGCGTTTCCACTTCGGCGGGACGGTAGTACTGCGGATGGATACGCACGACGACATCGCCCGCCTTCAACTTCGCGCCAGCCTTCGCGACACTGGCGACAACTGCGTGCTCGTCCGCCCCGCCGCCTCGGAATTCGAGTTCGATGCCCATTTCGCGCGCGGATAGAACGACGAAATCGCGAACTGAATGCTGGATACCGGTTGCAATGACGTAATCGGCTGGCTGGTCCTGCTGCAGGATCAGGTACTGCGCCTCGACGAAGTCGCGCGCATGGCCCCAATCGCGCTTGGCGTCTAGATTGCCCAGATAAAGGCAGTGCTGCAGCCCGCAAGCGACGCGGGCCAGACCGCGCGTGATCTTGCGCGTTACAAATGTCTCGCCGCGGATCGGAGATTCATGATTGAACAGGATGCCGTTGCACGCGTACATGCCGTACGCCTCGCGGTAGTTCACGCTGATCCAGTACGCATACAGCTTGGCCACGCCATACGGCGAGCGCG
The DNA here is from genome assembly GCA_039926025.1 of Dokdonella sp. Taxonomy (GTDB): domain Bacteria; phylum Pseudomonadota; class Gammaproteobacteria; order Xanthomonadales; family Rhodanobacteraceae; genus Dokdonella_A. The sequence continues at coordinate 3,116 of JBDSXV010000044.1, read as the reverse complement.
GATGGAACGGCGTGGTTTCGCGCTGCGGTGTTTCGCGCACGAGGCCATAGAGTTCCGATGTAGACGCCTGGTAGAAGCGGCAGCGGTCGCAGAGACCAAGGCTGCGCATGGCTTCGAGCACACGCAAGGTACCGATGCCGTCAGCATTCGCTGTGTATTCGGGTTCCTCGAATGAAACCGCGACGTGACTCTGCGCAGCGAGATTGTAGATTTCGTCGGGCTTCACCTGCTGGATCACGCGCAGCAAGCTCAGCGAATCGGTCATGTCGCCATAGTGCAGCCGTACCCCGGGACGACCTTCGTCGAGCTCGTGGTAGAGGTGATCAATGCGCTCGCTGTTGAACGACGAAGCTCGACGCTTGAGGCCGTGGACCTCATAACCCTTGGCCAGCAGCAGTTCGGCGAGATAGGCACCATCCTGGCCGGTCACGCCGGTGATCAAAGCTCTCTTGTTGCTCATGCGCGTCACACTGCTCCGGTTTTCGCCATTGCCCAGTCCCCTCCCTGTGTCGAAGGGGTCGCGAATAGTAACCGCGCAGCTCTGGCCGGTACAGCTTGGGTCCGTCGCGGCATGCTCAGCTGCGCACTTCGAATCCGCCGCGGAAGATGACGTCGGTGATCGTCGATGGCGCGCCAGCGGCAATCCAGTCGAAGATCAACGCCTGCTCGTCGGGTTGCAGCGGATCCCCGCCAAAAGGCATGCGGTGGCCGACGCCCGGGGTGTCGCAATTGACCTTGAGGAACAACAGACTCTGATCAGGGTGATTCGGGACCACACGGGTAAAGGCCGGGTCCTGTGAACTGAGCACATCGAAAACATGCGACCAGGAACCACCGGCACTGAGATCGAGGTCCGCCGGCAATGGCGGGTCACCGGAATGACACTCGATGCAATGATTGTCGAAAATGCCCTGGATCGCGGACTGGTAGTCGATCGTGAACTGGACGGGCACGGCGTCGAGATTCGTACATCCGCTCGCCGCAGGCTCGATTGCGCTGCCGCGCGCGAAGACGACAAGCGGCATGAGAGCTGCCAGCACGCAAGTCAGAATCGCGCGCTGCCTCCTCGGCACAGACTTGAACACCCACACGGCAGGATCTCGCCCGCATCACCCCATGAAGCCGAGATTCCGGAAGGACGAATTGAAACCCCCAAGATTCGGGAAAATCGCATCGAGATCGGTGTTCGATGTGACGCCGAGCCAGCGTGCGAGGGTCGCCGCGTACTGCTCGACCGCGATGCCGGGGATGAACTGGCCACGCGAGAAATTGCCGCTGTTGTTGAGCGACTGATCCGGGAACCCGGTGATCGGACCACCGCCGTCGGCGTAAAGACGACCACCCTGCACGGCGCCGCCCATGGCCATCTGGATGCTGCCCCAGCCGTGGTCGGAGCCGTTGCCGTTGGAGGACAGCGTGCGTCCGAACTCGCTCATGGTGAATGCGGTGACGTCATTCGTCGCGCCGATTTCCGTCATTGCATCGGAGAACGACTGCAGCGCTGCGGACACTTTGGCCAACAAGGCGCCATGCGCGTTGGCACCGGTGCCCATGAGGCCCGAATGCATATCGAACCCACCGAGCCGGACGTAGTAGATCTGGCGCGCCGCATAGTTGTTCTTGCGACTGAGCCTGATCATCCGCGCCACCGACAGGAGCTGGCCTGCAAGCGAGTTGTTGGTGGTCACGAATGGCGTCGTTATCTGTCCGTCCGCATGCGAAAGGCCGTCGTACAACAAAGCAAACAGATCCCGCCCCCGCTCGAACGTGGTCGCATACTCGTTCGTGAACATGTCCTGGTAGGTGTCTTGCAGCAGGTGGTTCAGTGCGACGTCGCGCTGGCCGGACGTTCCGGTGCAGTTGGTCGGATTGCATACCCCCGACAGCTGCGAGAGCGGGTTGGTCGTGCCGCTCGCGGACGACGACATCTGGTACGGGAAGAGTTGGGTGCCCACCTCGAATTTGTTGCTGCCGGAGATCGAGATGCACGGGGAAAGAATCGCATTGTTCGCCGGCGGGAATTGCGTGCGCAATTTTACCATCGAGGAACCGCCCCAGCCGAATCGATTATTCGCTGCAGTGCCGACGTGCCAGAGGTTTTCCTGATCGCTGTGCGAATACAGCTGCGGCGGACGATTGGCTACCGTGGCGTAGTCCGTCTTGGTGATCGGTTTGGTCAGTGGGCCGGTATTGGCGACGAAAGCGACGCGTCCGGCCGCGTACTGGTTCTTGATCTCCGGCATTTTCGAGTTGAGGAAGTACTGCTGCGAAGTCGCCGAATCGGTGACGACCTGCGCTGAAATCTCCGCCGGCGTCGATGGGCGCGGCAACCCTAGCCCACCCGGATTGGTGGTCGCGTCATAGGTGCCGCTGCGGGAAGCGGCATAGATGCCGTAGCGGGACTGGTCGTAGGGAACCAGCATGTTCCACGCGTCATTGCCGCCGGCAAGGTAGACGCAGACCAGCGCCCGGTAACCGCTCAATGAGGAAGGCGCTGACGCGGCAAGGGCGGTCCCCATCATGCGCAACTGCGGAATCAGTGCTGCGGCACCGCCGCTGGCGGCAAGACACGCAAGTTGGCGAATGAAATCGCGACGGCTGCGGCGATCGATCGACATGGGGAGTCCTCAGCGCTGAGTCGCGTATTCGGGTGAAAGGGAGATGATGTAAACGAGCGACCAGGCTTTTTCCTGCGCACTCGCTCCGCTCATGTAGTCGAGCATGTTGATCAGGGTCGTGCGCATGTTCGAACTCATGCTGCCGTAGAGCATGCGCGCATTCGCCATCTCGACCATCGCTGCGGGCGTCGCGACATTTGCCACAAGCGTCGCCAGATTGACGAGCGGGCGATCCACCGGCAGCGTCTGATTGTCGGGTGGCAGGTTCACCCCGACGTAGGCGCGTCGTATGAAGTTGTAGAAGAGGTTGCCGGTCGAGTAGGTCGACGATTCGTTCGTGATCTGCAGTTCCGGCGAATACAGATCCTGGTCTGCAAACGGCCCCGGCTGCTGGTAGTCGGGCTCGTAGAAATTGAAAACGGTTGGCGAACCGAGCGGCTTCTGACCCATGGTCGAGAGGAAGGAATTGCCCGCAATCATGACGACTTCGCCATACGC
>JBDSXV010000043.1:0-26602 GCA_039926025.1 Dokdonella sp. | reverse complement strand
CGCGAACGAGCCCGGTATCAGCTGCGCTTCCAAGTCCACCGGCAGCAGCCGTGGACTCATGTCCACCACCTTGTAGCGCGCCATCACCGACTCCCTTGATCGCCTCGCTATATGCGAGCAAGATCGGGGCCAGTTTTTCTACAGCCTCGTTAGGCCCCATTTGGACGTTCAAATGAACACCAACACGAACTGGGCCATAGCGGCCTTGCAAAGGGAATACGCCGCTTGGCGCTGGCAGCGCTGGATAGCCCTGCTTGTCGGGGCTGTAATGGTCAGCGCCGGGCTTATGCAGTACTCGCTCGAAATCGGCTTCATGGACAAACTGTCCCACGACGCTGGCGCCGTCTCTCACGCGGATCTCGACTTGCTGGGGGCCATGGTTGGGGCGCAAACCGTGGGTATCGTGCAGTTCCTGATCGGCACAACGTGTGTAATTCGGGCACTCTTTCGGTGGCGGGGAAGCCCAGCAACGGAGCTGTTACTGCAGCTAGCGTTGAGCAAGTGATCAAGGACGGATCTGCAAGCACTTCCGCGTATGGCGCCTAACTAGGCCGTAAGAGACTTCCCGTCAACCCCGAGCGCATGAGGCTTTTGCCCTGGGCTTTCGGGCCGCTGCCGGCGATCATGATGTCCTGTGTACTGCGTGTTGCCGTGTCAGCTCACTGCGGATTGCAACGCTGCCAGACTGCATTTCCGTAATTGGTCTTGTTGCATCGATGCCACTGATGCGGACCAGGGTATAAACCGCGCCCGGAGACCTCGTTCATTCATCGGTGTCGTCGGTGTTCGAGGATCAGTCGAAGTACGTTGTTGACGTCCGACTAGTTAGTCAGGTTCTCTCCGGGTGGGTCTGACCCGTTGCTACCGCGCTGCGCTGACGATGAAGCGAAACCTCGTTGACTAAGCGGCGTGTGCTCGCGGGTGCATCGGGTGATGGAGGCACGCATGCGGGTCGTAGTCCACGCCGCGCGCCAGCATCGTCCAGATCTGCCGAGCATGTTTGTTGGCGATCGCGACCAGCACCTTGCCGAAGGGCAGACGTCCATCGAGTGCGCGTATCCACTGTTGCTCGGGCGTGGCCTTTTCGATGGCCACCGCCTTGGCGCGCTGCAGACTGCTGCGCGCACCCTGGATCAGGAGCGTGCGCAGGTAAGCATCACCACGACAACTGATCGAACCCAAGCGCACGTGGCCACCGCTGGAGTGCTGGGTGGGTACCAACGGGTTCTACCCCGTTAGCGCGGACACGTCCAAAAGATCCAGCATTCGAAAGAAGAACAACAGGCGAACCTGAAGTCGCATTGTGCATGCCCGTGCGCGACAATCGCGTCTCCGTGACCGCCGCGTCACTCGCGTCACGAGCGCATCCATGCTGATTGCCATCACCCGCGAAGTGAGTCCGAGCCTCGCCGCCTGCGAGTTGTCGTTTGTCGATCGTGCGCCTATCGATATGGCGCGCGCGGATGCGCAGCATCGTGACTACCAGCACGTGCTCGCGAAACTGGGATGCGAGGTGCACGTGCTGCCGGCGCAACCCGACATGCCGGATGCGGTATTCGTCGAGGATGTCGCGATCGTCCTCGACGAGATCGCGGTGATGACGCGGCCCGGCGCTGATTCGCGTCGCGGCGAAGGCGCGACGGTGGCCGAAGCATTGCGCGCGTATCGCTCGCTGCGTGCGATCGAGGCGCCGGGTACGCTCGATGGTGGCGATGTCCTGCGCATCGGCAAGCGTATCTACGTCGGGCAGTCGGCGCGCAGCAATGCTGAAGGCATCAGGCAGCTGGGGACGTTGCTTGGCGAATTCGGCTACACCGTGCAGGGCGTGCCAACGCGCGATTGCCTGCATCTGAAATCAGCCGTCACTGCGCTGGATGACGCAACCGTGCTGCTGCAACCGGCATGGGTTGATCGTGCTGGGTTCGCGCACTACCGCATCGTTGAAGTCGATCCAGGCGAGGAGCACGCAGCGAATGTATTGCGCATCGGCAACGCGGTCATCTCGCCGGCGTGTTTCCCGCAAACCCACGCACGAATCCGCGCGGCAGGCATCGAGGTTGTCGCTGTCGATGTGTCGGAGCTGCAGAAAGCCGAAGGTGCGGTGACCTGCTGCAGTCTGGTGTTCGGTACCGCTTAGCTGCGGCTGTTCCGGATTGCCTCCAGCGCTGCGTACGGCGGTCCGATCCAGCGGGCGGCGGCTGCGTGCAAGGACGCATCGACGTTTTTGCGCTTGCCGACGCGATCGTCGACATAGATCTCGCCGGGCTTTTTCGCGTGTCGCTGGAGGGCCGCTGTGAAACGTGCGCGATCGACCTCGGCTGGATCGAGTCCAAACCAGCGCGGAATCCGTTCGCTCAGTGCGAGCGGCGATCCATCGGCGTTCTGCGTGACGAGCTCGCAATGATTGACGAGATTGTTCGCACTTGCCTGCGGCAGCACGGCAGCGCACAACGCGCCGAGCACGCGAGCGGCATGTTCGATCGGCGACAACGGCAATGCAGGCGCGGCACCGAGCCATGCCTCCGGCAACATGCCGGGCGCGGTGTGGCGGCCGCTTTCACGTGCATGCGAAACCAGAACTTCGAGTGGATCGCGATAGGCGAACAGCCACGGCACGCCTGGCAACAGCATTCTCAGTTGCGCAAGTGCAAGTGCATGCCACGCATCGAGCTTCAACACGACATGTCGATCCGCGGCAGCGGGTTGGCGCAGCGCAGCGAGCACGCCGCGAACGGTGAGCCAGCCAGGGTCGGCGCCCGCAAGCGCTGCCATGAATGCGGTGTCGAATACACCGGGTTCGCTGAGTACGCGCGTGCCGGGCCACGCTTTGAGGGTTTGTGCGACCAGGGTCGAACCGCAACGCGACATGTGCAGGATGAATCCGCACAGCGGCAGCATGCCGGCCTCAAGCTCCGCGACGAACTCCGCGGTCAGCGTGGTGCGCACCGCGAACCATCGATTCAACGGGCGACGCCGCAGGTTCTCGATCGTGAGCTCGTGGAAGGGGAGGTCGTCGCTGGTCGCGCCACAGCCCCATACGAGCTCCGCCCCACTGGCGCCCCATTCGACTGCCAGCGGTTGCCAGCCGCGACGCGAAGGCAATGGCCACGATGCGACCGGATGACGGGGCGGCGCAGGGCGCTTGAAGTCGAACGCTTCGAGGGGAGTGGCTTCGGCAACCGTAGCGCGCGCCGTGACCAACGCAATCAGCGCATCACGAAATTCAGCGATCGAATCGACCTCGCTCAATCCGGCCGCCAGCACCGGATCGGCCGCAATCCACTCAGCGCAGCGTGCGAGCACCGTGGCGGCGCTGTGATCGATTGCATGGGCGGAAGACGGCAAGTGCGGGTTTGATGCAGTCACGTTCAACCCCGAATGACATCTGTTGCCCGCGACGTGAAAGAGCGGGGAGGTCGGTCAGATTTCCATCGTGAAATCACGGCCGACGATCGTCCTCGCGCTATTTCGCAGGCGTCGGAAATGAATCGCGCAAGGTCGTGGTGCGGCTGAATACGGGTTTCGCGGCCGTGTGGTCGTAGCGATCGGCGACGAAGTAGCCGAGGCGCTCGAACTGCACGTTCGCTTCGGGCTGCGTGTCGGTGAGCACCGGCTCAAGCCAGGCCCGCACCGCCCGCTTTGATTCACGGTTGATGTGATCGGCATAGGTCTTGCCGTCGCTGCTGTCGTCGGGATCGGCGACGGTGAAAAGGCGCTCGTACAGGCGCACTTCCGCAGCGACCGCATGCATTGCGCTGACCCAGTGGATGGTGCCCTTGACCTTGCGGTCCGCGCCCGGCAATCCGGCGCGTGTTTCCGCATCGAGCGTGCCGTGCAGTTCCTTGATCGAGCCATCGGCGTCCTTGACCACATCCGTGCAGCGCACGATTCCGATGCCGCGCAGGCGCACTTCGCCGCCGGGCACGAGGCGATGGAAACCCTTCGGCGGCACCTCGAAGAAATCGTCGCGCTCGATCCACACTTCGCGTGCGAACGGAACCTTGCGCATGCCCAGATCCGCGTTCTTCGGATGATTCGGGAACTCGATCGTTTCCTCGTGCGCCGCGTCGATGTTGGTGAGCACGAGCTTGAGCGGGTCCAGTACGGCCATGCGTCGCGGCGCGCGCGCGTCGAGCTCTTCGCGCACGCAGCCTTCGAGCACGCTGAATTCAATTGTCGAATTCTGCTTGGTTACGCCCGCGCGTTCCCAGAACGTGCGAATGGCTGCGGGCGGAAAGCCGCGCCGGCGCACGCCGACCAGGGTCGGCATGCGTGGATCGTCCCAGCCGTCGACGAGGCCATCCTGCACGAGCGCGATGAGTTTGCGCTTGCTCATCACGGTGAAGTCGAGGTTGCCGCGTGCGAATTCGATCTGCTGCGGGCGACCGGCCTTTCCCGTCAGTCCCGCGCGGCGCATCGGCTCCGCAATTTCGGCCATGTTCGGCAAATCGATCTGATCCAGACACCAGTCGTACAGCGGCCGGTGATCCTCGAATTCCAGCGTGCACAGCGAATGCGTGATGCCCTCGACCGCATCCGAGATGCAGTGGGCGTAGTCGTACATCGGATAGATCGGCCAAGCGTCGCCGGTATTCTGATGAGTGACCTTGCGGATGCGATAGATCGCCGGATCGCGCAGGTTGATGTTGCCCGAGCTCATGTCGATCTTCGCGCGCAAGGTACGCGCGCCGTCGGCGAACTCACCCGCGCGCATGCGTCGGAACAGATCGAGGTTTTCCTCGACGCTGCGTTCGCGGAAGGGTGAATTGCGACCCGGCTCGGTTAGCGTGCCGCGGTATTCGCGCACCTGCTCCGCGCTGAGGTCGCAGACGAAAGCCTTGCCTTCGCGGATGAGTTTATCAGCACACAGGTACAGGATCTCGAAATAGTCCGAGGCGTGGTGCAGTTCGTTCCAGCTGAAACCGAGCCAGCGCACGTCCGCCTGGATCGCATCGACGTATTCGATGTCTTCCTTGGCCGGGTTGGTGTCGTCGAAGCGCAGGTTGCAAGTTCCGCTGAATTCGCCCGCGATGCCAAAATTCAGGCAGATCGATTTTGCATGGCCCAGATGCAGGTATCCGTTGGGTTCCGGAGGAAAGCGCGTCTTGACGCGACCTTCATGCTTGCCGGTGGACTGATCGGCAATGACGATCTGGCGGATGAAATTGCTGGCGGGGGCGGCGGGCGGGGCGGTGTCGCTCATGCGTCATCGCCGCATCTACGCGGCGTCCGGAAAGCTGGAGAACCCCGAAGTGTAGCTGCGCCGCGGGCGAAAGCGAATCGCTGCGAGCGTCCGGCGCGGGTGACGTCAGCTCAGGCGACCTGATACGTCCGCTCGCCCTGCAGGGAGCGCAGGCGCAGGCGGACCGGGCCGCGCACGTCACGGATATCGACGATCGCTTCGTGCTGGGTCGCCTCGAGTACGCCGTGATCGACCATGGTGGCGGCAACGGTGCGCACCGGTCGCATAAGGTCCTGCCATCGGCAACTGATACGTACGCCGACCATGTGCGCGACCTCGCTCGGGCAGATGCTGCGTCCGGGGCCGCGTTCGACGAGCAGCTCCATCACGCACTCGCGAATGCGCTCGGCAAGCGGGTCGTCGGCGAAATACTGCGTCATCGGGATCCAGGGTTGATCAATGCGGGCGACCCAAGTTGCGAGCAGGGACCGCCGCCATGGGAAGATACCCGAAGGCCGCCCGCCAATGCTGGTGCGCTGCCGCATTGAGGGGTGAATATCGCCTACTCGATACAGTTGGTCACATTGCAGTTACTTTTCATTGAGCTGGCGGGCCGTCCTGCGGCCGAGGAAGCGCGGATGCGTATCGTTTACCGGGCCGAAAACATCATCGACGCCAATCTCGTCAAGAACGCGCTCGCGCACGAGGGCATCGACGCATTCGTCAGCGGTGAGTACCTGACCGGCGCGGTGGGCGAATTGCCCGTCTGGAACCTGGTGTCCGTGATGGTTTCCGATCACGACGTCGAACGCGCCACGCCGATCGCGCAGGCCATCGACGCGGATCTGAGTGAGCGACGCGAAGGTTACGAAGGCGCCATCGGCGACGCGTTGCCGATCGGATGATTGCTAGTGGTCTGGACCACGCAGGAGCCCTGCATTGATCCGCCGCCCCCCCAAGACAGGACAGAACAGGAAATGACCGAGCCGCTGCTGCTGGTGATCGGCAACAAGAACTATTCCTCGTGGTCGCTGCGGCCATGGTTGTTGCTGCGCGAGATGAATATCGGGTTCGAGGAGCATCGGCTGCTCCTCGATACGCCCCAATTCGCGAGCGACATCGCGAGTTGGTCTCCAAACCGGCGCGTGCCGGCGTTGCGCCACGGGGAATTGACGATCTGGGATTCACTGGCGATCTGCGAGTACGTCAACGAAGCCTTCCTGCACAACGCCGGTTGGCCAGTCGAGGCACCGGCGCGAGCGATCGCACGCGCGGTGAGCGCCGAGATGCATTCCGGTTTCCAGGCCTTGCGCAGCCACTTGCCGATGAATTGCCGTCGTCGATCGAGCGACTTCGTCGTGCCTCCGGATGCGCAGCGCGACATCGAGCGCATCGCTGCGATCTGGCGCGATTGTCGCGCGCGTTTCGGTGACAGCGGCGCGTTCCTGTTCGGACGATTCTCGATCGCCGATGCGATGTATGCGCCGGTGGTGCTGCGCTTCCTCAGCTATGGCGTTGCGCTCGACGCTGGCACGCGTGCCTACGTGCAGACCGTGCTTGGCCTCGCCTCGATGCAGGAATGGATGCGCGACGCGGCGGCCGAAACGGAGCAGCTCGCAGCCACGGACAATATCGCCTGATGCGTGCTGGCGAGGTCGAGCTTCCGCGTGCGGCCTTGCTGCAGATGACGCTCGGCGCGGCTGCGATCAGTACGACCAGCGTCTTCGTCAAGCTCGCGCATGTCGGCCCGACGATGGCCGGCTTCTACCGCATGGGTTTTGGTGGCTTGATGCTCCTGTTCGGCCTGCTCGCGCTGGGCCAGTGGCGGCGCGTGCGCCTGACGGATCTGGCCTGGCTGACGATTCCAGCGCTCGCGTTTGCACTCGACCTGATGCTCTGGCATCGCAGCATCCTCTACATCGGCCCCGGCCTCGCCACCCTGCTTGGCAATTTCCAGGTGTTCCTGATGGCGCTCGCGGGTTTCGTGTTGTATCGCGAGAAGCTCGGCTGGCAATTCCTCGCGGGGTTGGTACTCGCGTTTTTTGGACTCTATCTGCTGGTCGGACTCGACTGGACCAAGGTGGGTGCGCAATACCAGGTCGGCGTCGTGCTCGGCATCGTGACCGGCTTTGCCTACGCCGCGTACATGCTGTCGACGCGCCACGCTCAGCGCGGCGGCCATGTGACGCTCGCGCCGGCGCAGTTGCTGTGCGTGAGCAGCCTGCTGTGCGCACTCGCGCTTGGGCTGGCCGCGCTGATCGAAGGCGAGAGCTTCGCGATTCCGGACACGCAAAGCTGGTCTTCACTGCTCGGGCTTGCGTTCTGCGGCCAGGTGCTCGGTTGGGTGCTGCTGACGCGCGCGATGCCGCAGTTGCCCGCGTCGATGATCGGTTTGCTCTTGTTGCTGCAGCCGGCGCTGTCGTTCGTGTTCGATGTGATCCTGTTTGCGCGACCCACCCACGCGGCCGACTGGATCGGCGTCGCGCTATCGTTGGTCGGCATCTTTGTCGGCTCATACCGGCCGGGAACGCGCAAGCCGCAGCTTGAGGCGCCGGGCGCGGCCGAGCCTGACTGCACGCCAGGCGCCTAGCGATCAATGATCCGCTGCACCGCCACGCGCGCCGCCGCAAACGAAAAGTGCGCTTCGACGTTGGCCAGGCCATTCGTCGACAGGCGTTGCCACAAGGCTTCATCGCGATACAGGCGGGCGACGGCCGCCGCGAATGCAGCGGGTTCGTCGGCGACCAGCACGTCTTCACCTGCGCGAAAATGCATGCCTTCGACGGCGAGCGTTGTCGCGACCACGGGCAAGCCGTAGCTCATCGCGGTATTGATCTTGCCCTTGACGCCGGCGCCGTAGCGCAGCGGCGCGACCGAGATGCGGCAACCGTCCATGTACGGCGCAATGTCTTCGACGAATCCGTGCACCAGCACGTGCTCGTCGGCAAGCGCGCGGATTTCGTCGGGCACACGGCTGCCGATCACGTGCAGGCGCAGATCCGCCAATTCCTTGCGCAGCAGCGGGAACACGTCGCGCACGAACCAGCTCACCGCGTCGGTGTTGGGTGGATGCTGGAAGCCGCCGACGAAGACGAGGTCGCGGCGCTCAGCGAACGGCATGCGGCAACCGTAAATCTCGTTGACCGTCGACAGGATTTCGACGCGTGCGCCAGGCGCGTCGCGCGCGAGCAATTCCTTTTCCGCGCTGCTGACGACAAGGGTCAGGTCGCATTCGCGGATCAGCTTCAGTTCCTGCTCGCGCGTCGCTGCCGCCTGTCGCGCGGGATCGGTGACGCCGGCGAGTTCCGCGGCGCGTTGTTCGCGCAGGTAGTGCAGGTCGACCGTGTCGAAGGCGAGCTTCGCTTGCGGCGCATACAGGCGCGCGAGGCCTACATAACTCGCGGCGACATAGTGTCGCGACAGGATGATCAGATCGAACTCGCGACCGCGCTCGCGAAACAGCGCAACCGGATCGACCACGTAAGGCGCATAGAGCGCCTCGACACCGATCGCCTGCAGCGCCCCCGTATAGCGCTCCGTCCATGCGCGGTTGTCGGGCATGAAGCTGACCTGGTAGTCGAGTTCGCCAAGCACCCGCATCAGGTTGACCATGCGCACCGATCCCGCGTCGTGGTCAGGCTGCGGCGTGGTCGCGTCGATGATCAGCACGCGCTTCTTCGCGCGATGTGTCGCTGCGAGCGCGATCGGCGTGCCGGGTGCAGGTTGTCGCGCCAGTGCATCCTTCCACTTGTCGGCGAATTTCTCGTGGTTGATGACCTGGTAACGCTTGGTGCCGCTCGCCGTGTCGGTGCCCGAGGTGATGCCCTCGAAATGCACGACGACGGAGGCAGGCTCGACATACACCTTGAAGCCGGCGGCGCGCACCCCGAAGGCGAGGTCGGTGTCCTCGTAGTACGCAGGCGTGTAGCGCGTATCGAATGCGCCAAGCTGCGCGAACACTTCGCGGCGCAGCAGGATCGCGGCGCCTGAGCAGTAGTCGACCTCGCGCCGGAAACCGAAGCGGGTATCGTCCGGATCCTCGAAACGGCCGTAGTTCCAGCCCGATCCGTCGCTGAAGATGATGCCGCCCGCCTCCTGCAGGCGACCGTCCGGATAGACGAGTTTGGCGCCGACCAGGCCGGCCTGCGGCGCCTGCTCGATGCACGCGACCAGTGCGTCGAGCCAGCCGTGCGTGACGACGGTATCGTTGTTGAGGAAAAGGACGAACTCGCCGCGTGCGATCGCCGCACCTGCGTTGCACGAACCGATGAAGCCGAGGTTCTGCGCATTGCGTACATTGCGGATGCCGCTCACGTCGGCCAGCCGTTGCGCCGTGCGGTCGGAGGAACCGTCGTCGACGACGATGACCTCGAACGAGGTGGCGCCCGCATGTTCGACGATGGAACGCAGGCACGCCGTCGTGTAGGCGATCTTGTTGTAGACCGGAATCACGATCGACACGCGCGGCGTGTCGCTGCCCGGTACGGCGAACGCGGCGAAGTCGTCGCCGGGTTCGGCGTAGATGGCGCGTTTGCGCAGCGCGCCCGCGCCGCGCAATTCCTGCGCGATGCGTGAGAGCGTCCCGGTGAATCCTCGCCGCACCAGACTGGCGCGGATGCGGCCGAGGCTTGCACGCACCTTGGCGCTGCGGTATGCGAGGCTTGCGCGCAGTCGTTGCGTGCGCGCATTGGCCGATCGCAGCGGCGCAGTGATGCGCCACGAGGTGCTTGCGATGGTCTGCTCGTAACGCGGCTTGATGTCCTGCAACTGGGCGTCGAGCGCAAGGGCCCAGCGCGTGCGTTCGGCGAACTCGCTGCGCAAGGTCACGAGTTGGTCATCGAGTGCATGGCCCCATTCGCCGCGCCGCTCGCTTTCCGCGCGTGTTGCGGCCAACTCGGTGCCGAGCGTGCGTTCGCGGTTGCTGCCTCGCGCCAGCGCCTCCGTCGCCACCGCCAGCTCCAGTTGCGCGCCGTCGGTCGTCGCAATCGGGTAACGCACGGGCGCGCGCGGACCCAGCTGCATGATTGAAGCGTAGTCGCGCGCCATCTGCGCGGGCGTCGGCTGGGTATGCGAAGCCAGCGTGCTGCGCACTTGATCGAACGCGATCGGATCCGCGAGCAGCTCGACCACGCGCGCGACGACCGCGTCTGCGCGCGCGTCGACGAGGAATCCGTCGACGCCGTCATCGATGCGCTCGGCGAGCGCGCCGACGCGCGTTGCGATCACCGGCACGCCGAGGCTGCGCAATTCGGACAAGGTGTAGCTGAAGGTTTCGGCCACGGTTGGCAGCAGCAAGGCCGCATCGGGCCGGATTTGCGCGAGCAGCTGCGGCAGCTCGTCGCGCCGGTAGTCGAGCACGACATGCACACCGCGTTCACCGAACAGGTCGTGCGCGTCGGCGCCGGCACCGACAAGAAACAGGTCGACATGCTCGCGCAAGCCGGACAACGCCGCATGCAGCAACTCGGCGCCCTTGCCGCGGCGAATGCGACCGGGCACCAGCAGTCGGGGTCGCGCATGTGCCGAAGAAGTTCCCACGTGCGCGGTACCCGCTGGCCATGCCGCGAGACCGTGCGCGATCACGTGCTGCGGCAGTTCGCGCAAGTGCGGCGCGAGTCGCAGGTGATTGGCCAGCGCGGAGCGGCTCGGCGCAATCAAGGTTGCGTTCGCGCTACGCAACGCAGTGACCGTCTCGTCGTGCAGGCGTTGCCAATGCGCGGGATCGCGGTTCGCGAACTCGCGGTCTTCGCCGGTCGCGGCAAGGTCGGCGACGCGTTGCGCGTCGTCGAAACGCAGTGAGGCATCGCCAAAGTCGCGATGCAACACCGGCCACAAAGGATAGTGGTCATGCACGACGCAGAAGGTCGGCAGCTGCGTACGCAGCGTATCCAGGCTGTGGCCGATCAGCGACGACAGCACGATCGCATCGACGCAGTAGTCGTGCACGATGCGCGCGAGCAGCTCGCGATAGCCGGCATCCGCGATCGCCGTATCGGCAATCGCGCGCGGCAACGGCCAGCGCCGCAGCGGCTCGCCACTCAGGCTGCCGTCGTGGAGCTCCAGCCATTCGCCATGCTGACGGCGCTTGAAGCTGCCGCGCGCAATCAGCACGAGGTGGTGGGCATCGGTATCGGCCGCCGCGAAATCACGCACCCAGCGCTCGGCACCGCCGCCCCAGCCGTGCAGCACATGCAGCAGCACGGGCTTTGCGTCGAGGCCCGGGCGCGCTGGAACGAAGTTGCCCGCCACCGCGGCGGCGACATGCGCACGCACCGGATCGAGCGGCGAGGGCGGCGCAGGATCGCGCGGGTCGCGATCGCCAGCGCGGCGCATCGCATCGTTCATCGGGTCATCGACGTAAACGTGGTCGAGCAGGACGACGCGAAGACCACTTGCGTCGAGCGCGTCCTTGTCACCCACGCGATCGGCGCCGACCCGGGCAAGGCGCTCACCGTGCCACGCGGATAACGGCGGCATTGCCGTAACTGAAAATGCCGGGTCGTCAAAGGCGCGGCGATCCGAATACGCGAAGCACAGCGCATCGAGGCGTAGCGGATCGATGTCGTTGTCTTTCGAGACGGTCAGCAGAGGATGACGTGCGCCGTCCAGCGCAACCACACCCACCACGTCGGGCAAATCCAGCGCGTGCAGCAGCCGCTCGCAGGCGAGAGCGGGCAGCTGGAGATCGGCGCGCACGAGCAGCAGGTGTTCGCCGGGAAAACGTTGCGCGGCGGCGGTCAACAAGCCGTGGACACGATCCGCGTCCGCAATATCGGGCAGACGTTCGGCATCGGGCCATTCCGGACTGATCGCGCAGGCGCCCATCAGAACGAATTGCGCCGTGTCCGGCAGCCGCCTTCGCAGCAACTCGAGTGTCGCGGCGCTCGGCGTTTGTGCAGCGTGTATGCATATCCTCACCGCGCCCGCGGCGGTGCGTGCGGCAGGTGTGGCGATCCCGTTGCCTTCAGACGGCTGCGCGGCGAACGGAAAGCTGTGCATCAAGGCTCCGGCGGAAAACGCAAACGGTCGTGATTATCGCCGATCCGCCTGGCTGCGCGCGCGTCACCCGTCTCGCCAGCCTCGGCGCTGCGCGGCTACACTGAGCACGGTCCCACGGCGCCCTGATCGCCTGCCTTCCGGAAACACGCTTGACCTTTCTTTCCAGTTCCCTGAGCGCCCTGCACGTTGCCTGGCGCATCGCGCGCATCCCGTTCCTGATCATGCTTGGCCTTGCGGTCGGCTTCCTGCTTCCTTATTCGTTCTATCTGGACCAGGAAGTCCGTGGTCGCTTCGACGACCTGTCCTGGCAGATCCCCAGCCGCGTGTATGCACGACCGTTGCAGCTGGCGCCCGGCCTGCCAATGAATGCGGACGTGCTGCAGCTCGAACTCGATGCAGCGCGCTACCTCGAAGATGCGCAGGCGAAGACGCCAGGGACCTGGCATCGGGACGGCGCGCACTTCACGATCGCGCGGCGCGCATTCATCTACCTCGACGGACGCGAACGCGACAAGCGTGTCGCGGTCACGCTCGCCGATGGTCGCGTCAGCCAGCTCGTCGATGCCGATTCAGGCGCGGCGCTGTCGAATGCGCGGCTTGAACCTGCGCGTATCGCGACCTTGTACGGCGAGCTGCAGGAAGATCGTCGCTACGTCACGCTCGGCGAAGTGCCGCCACTGCTGTTGAGCGGGCTGCAGGCGGTCGAGGATCGAGATTTCAAGCACCACCATGGCATCAACACGCTTGCCATCGTGCGCGCGGCCTGGGCGAACCTGGTCGCCGGTCATGTCGTGCAGGGCGGTTCCACCCTGACCCAGCAGCTGGTCAAGAACCTGTTCCTCGATCGTGGCCAGACTTTCACGCGCAAGCTCAACGAGGCGCTGCTGTCGCTGATCATTGAGGCGCGCTACGACAAGACGCGCATCCTTGAGGCGTATATCAACGAGGTGTTTCTCGGCCAGCAGGGCGCGCAGGCCGTGCACGGTTTCGCCGCCGCGAGCGAATTCTATTTTGGGCACGACCTGCACGGACTTGATGCCGCCGATATCGCGCTACTCGTCGGCATGGTGCAGGGGCCGAGTCTGTACGACCCGCGGCGCAACCCCGAGGGGGCACTCGCGCGACGCAACGTCGTGCTCGGCGTGTTCCGCGACACCGGCCTCATCGATGACGCGACGAGCGCAAGCGCAATCAAGCAGCCGATCGGTACCGCCGCGAACGCGACCCTGCCGCGCGATCGCTACCCCGCCTTCCTCGAACTGGTGCGGCGCCAACTCAAACGAAATTATCCGGACACCGAGCTCAACAGCGCCGGGCTCGCGATCCACACGACACTGGCGCCGTCGGTGCAGTCGCTCGGCGAGGATGCGATCACCAAGGCGCTCGCAGCACTCGGCAAACGCGGCGATGCGGTCGAGGCGGCGCTGGTCGTGACCGGCGCGCACGACGGCGAAGTGCAGGCGATGATCGGCAGCCGCGATGTCGATGAACCCGGTTTCAATCGTGCGCTCGATGCCCTGCGTCCGATCGGCTCGCTTGTCAAGCCTTTCGTGAACCTGGTCGCGCTTGCGCAGCCGCAACGCTATTCACTGGCCACGTTGCTCGATGACAGTGCGATCGACAGGGTGCAACCGAATGGCTCGCACTGGCATCCGGAGAACGACGATCATCAGTCGCATGGGCAGGTCTTGCTGATCGATGCGTTGAAGCAAAGCTGGAATCTCGCGACGATCCATCTCGGAGAGCGCATCGGTGTCGACCGCGTACACGGCTTTCTCGCTTCGTTCGGACTCGGGCGCGAAATCAATCCGAATCCATCAATGCTGCTCGGTGCGATCGATCTGAGTCCGTTCGATGTCGCGCGTCTGTATCAATACCTCGCGGCAGACGGGCATGCCTTGCCCTTGCGCGCGGTGCGTGGCGTGCTCGACGCGCAGGGCCGACCGCTGTCGCGCTATACGGTGAAGGCGGGTGCCAGCGACTATGCGACCGCAACACGCCTCGTCACCTACGCGATGCAGCAGGTTGCCATCAGCGGTACTGCTCACGCGATCAATGATTCCGGCCTTGGCTGGTTGCACGCTGCGGGCAAGACCGGCACCAGCGACACGCAGCGCGATTCGTGGTTCGCCGGCTTTACCGGTGATGCGCTCGCCGTTGCTTGGGTTGGTCGCGACGACAACAAGCCGACCGGATTGTTCGGCGCCACCGGTGGGCTGCGCGTGTGGATGGAATTGATGAAACACCTGCCGACGGCGCCGCTGGTCATACCTCAGGACGGCATCGAGCGCGCGTGGATTGCGCCAGTCTCGGGAAAGAGCACGGATTCGGCATGTTCGGGTGCGCGCGAGCTACCCTTCGCGGTCGGCTATCCGCCCACCGAGGAAGAACATTGCCCGCTGGACCAGTTGCGCCAGTTCTTCGGCAACAGCAAGGAAGCCGGCGTGCAAAAATAGACAAGCAACTATAGCCGCCTCCTCTTTCTCCTCCTCCCGTTCAGTCGCGCCGTCGTGCAATGGCATGTCAGGCGCGCATCGCCCACTCAATCGAACATCCCATGAAACTTCGTATCGCCATCCCGTCCCTTCTGCTCGCATCGACCCTGTTGGGTTGCACCCAGTCCGGTCCGCCGGCGCCGGCAGTGAAGCCCAGTCCGTCCGCCGATGCGATGACCTCGCTTCATGCGATCCGCGCCGCCGGTGACGGACTCGACTCTGCCGTGCAGGTGCATCCGTTCCGCGATCCTGCGATCGATGGCTTCCTCAAGAGGGCGCACGTCGCCGAGGCCGCGCGCGATTTCGACGCGGCGATCACGGCAACCAATGGTGCGCTCAAGCTGTCGCCCCAATCGCCCGAAATCCTGCAGTACCTGGCCGAACTGCAGATCGCGCGTGGCGACTGGATGCAGGCTGATGCGCTTGCGCTGAAAAGTTTCGAGCTGGGACCCAAGCTCGGCAGCCTGTGCGCACGCAATTGGCAGACGGTGGTCGAGGCACGCACCGCGACCAACGACGCGGCAACTGCGACGCAGGCGCAACAGCGCGTGAAAGAATGTCGCGTCGCGCCGCGGTTGCGGATGTAACGGGGTATGCGTCGAAAGATGCGCGCCTTGCGCTCTGGAGGGCGCGGCTTCAGCCGCGATGCCTTTCCGACCGCCGCGAACAGCGAAGCATCGCGGCTGAAGCCGCTCCCACAGGGAGTTTCCACACCTGCCGCGGGGATTCTTCAACCATGACCAGCATCGCCGACCTGCTTGGCGACGACGGCCCGTTCGCGCGCGAAGTGCCAGGTTTTGCGCCGCGCGCTTCACAGCAGATCATGGCCGCGGCGGTCGAGGAAGCGATCGCCGATCGCCAGATACTCGTGGCCGAAGCGGGCACCGGCACTGGCAAGACCTTCGCCTATCTCGTGCCCGCGTTGCTGTCGGGCAAGCGCGTGATCATATCCACGGGCACCAAGACGCTGCAGGACCAGTTGTTCCACCGCGATCTCCCGCGCGTGCGCCACGTGCTCGGGGCACGCGTATCGGCGGCGCTGCTCAAGGGGCGCGCAAACTATCTGTGCCTGCATCGGCTCGACCAGGCGCATCAGGAAGGTCGCTTCAGCAGCCGCGATCAGGCGTCACAATTGCACGCGATCCGCGCATGGTCGCAACGCACGCTCGCGGGCGATCGCGCTGAGCTCGCCGAGATTGCCGAGGATTCGCCCTTGTGGCCGCGCGTCACGTCCACGACCGAGAACTGCCTCGGCTCAGATTGCCCGATGTTCAACGACTGCTTTGTGGTGAAGGCTCGGCGCGCGGCGCAGGAAGCGGACATCGTCGTGGTCAATCATCACCTGCTGTTCGCGGATCTTGCGATCAAGCAGGAAGGCTTCGGCGAGATCCTGCCCGGCGCGCACGCGTTCATTCTCGACGAGGCGCACCAGATCCCGGATCTTGCGGGGCAGTTTTTTTCAGTCACGTTGTCCGCGCGCCAATTGAACGAACTGGCCGGCGATGCGCTGGTCGAATGCGCCAACGTCAGTGGCGCGCTTGCTGCGCTGCAGCCGGTACTCGAACCTCTGAACGCAGCAGTGAAGCGGCTGCGCCTCGCGCTCGATCGTCATCCGGCGAAAGGTGCGTTCGTGCAGATCGAATCAGACAGCGAGGTTGTGCGGGAACTGGCCGAGCTGCATGAAGCGCTTGCCGCACTCAGCACGAAACTCGAACAGCAGGCCGAGCGCAGCCGTGGTCTCGCCAGCGTCAGTGAACGCGCGGTCGAGCAGATGTCGCGTCTGGCACACCTGACCGACAGCGGCGCTCGCGATGCGGTGCACTGGTATGAATTGTCACCGCACGGATTTTCTTTCCACGCAACGCCACTTGACCTCGCGCCGCCATTGCGCGAGCTGCGTGCGCAAAGCCAGGCAGCGTGGATCTTCACCTCGGCGACGTTGTCTGTCGCCGGCCGCTTCACCCATTTCTCGCGCCAGCTGGGGCTGGATGATCCGGTCGAGCTATGCCTCGACAGTCCTTTCGATTTCGCGACGCAGGCGCTCGCGTACCTGCCGCGGGATCTGCCCGATCCTTCTGCAAGCGACTATGTCGATCGCGTTGTCGATGCGGCGATACCGGTGTTGCAGGCCTCGCATGGTCGCGCGTTTCTCTTGTTCACCTCGCACCGGGCCCTGCGTCGCGCGGCCGAGCTATTGCCTTCGCGCGTCGATTTTCCCTTGTTCGTGCAGGGCACCGCTCCACGCAATCGCCTGCTCGAAGCGTTCCGCGAATCGGGCAACGGCGTGCTGCTGGGCGCGGCGAGTTTCTGGGAAGGCGTCGATGTAGCAGGCGAAGCCCTCAGCGTCGTCGTCATCGACAAACTTCCGTTTGCCGCGCCCGACGATCCCGTGCTGGTCGCGCGCCTCGAAGCGCTGCGCGATGCCGGCGGCAATCCGTTCGCCGACTGGCAGGTGCCGGCGGCCGTCATTGCGCTGAAGCAGGGCGCCGGACGACTGATTCGAGACGTGCACGATCGTGGCGTGCTCATGTTGTGTGATCCGCGGTTGACCACTCGCGGCTATGGCAAGCTCTTCCTCGCCAGCCTGCCGCCGTTGCCACGCACACGCGTGCTGCTCGACGTCGAGCGTTTCTTCGCCTGACACGCGTCGAACACCGGCCGCCATTGCCGTGTATGCCACGCCCGCTGCTTCGACGCGAATGGTCGGCTGTGTTAGAAAAGGCTATTCCCGCCTGCAGCACCGTGGTCGAATGTCCACCTCCTCGCCGCGTCCCGGCTACCGTTTCGCCGGATTGCCGGTCCATCTGATCGTCGTCGCTGAACAGACGATGCATGCGCTCGAGCGCAATGACAGTGGTCGCGCTCTGTCCGAACTCGACCGCGTGGCAGGGGAGATATCCGGGCATCCGGAATTGCTTCGACTGCGGGGTTTCGCGCTGATGCAACGCGGGGATGTCGGAGCTGCACTGGAGTGCCTGCTCGAAGCGGCGGAAAGGGCTCCGGCCGATGCGCTCATCGCATGCCAACTGGGTGTCGTACTCGCACGCAACGGCGACGTCGCGGCTGCGGAATTCTCGTTCCGGCGCGCGATCGATCTGGACCCGATGTTGCCGGAAGCCTGGTACAACCTCGGATGCGCGCTCGATTCGCTCGACGATTCGAGCGGCGCGTGTCTGGCCTTCGAGCGCGCATTGGCGCTGCAGCCCGGGCATGTCGCGGCGCGCCTGCGTCGGGCGGAAATGCTGAAGCTGCTCGGCGACATGCGCGAGGCCGAGCGCGAGTTGCGCTTGTTGCTTGCCGAGGATGCGGAATCAGTGCCGACCTGGGTCGGCCTGACGAACCTCGGGACGTTCAAGCCGACCGCGGTCGAGCTCGCCCGGTTGGTCCAATTCCATGCAAGCGACAGGGTGCCGCAAGCGCATCGCGTCGATCTCGCGTTTGCACTGGCCTCGTTGCTCGAGCGCGAAGGCGACTATCCGATGGCGCATCGCCTGTTCCTGGAAGCGAACGGCGCCAAGCGCAAACAGGTGCGCTGGAATGCTGCCGCATTCGGCGTGCTGATGAATGCATTGCTCGACGGCCCCGCGCAGGGAGCGGAACCGGCGGACGGCGATGAGCGCGGGCGCGGCCTGGTCTTCCTGGTCGGCATGCCGCGCTCGGGATCCACGCTCGTCGAGCAGATGCTGTCGGCGCACCCCGATGTGCAGGGCGGCGGCGAAAACAATATCGTCGCGCAGGTCTTGCAGGCGGAGTCGAGACGACGCGGAAAGCGGTTTCCGGCGTGGCTGCCAGAAGCGCTTCCGTCCGACTGGAGCCGGCTTGGCGACGAGTATCTCGCTACGTGCGGATGGCGAACGACGCAGCAGCGGTATTTCACCGACAAGACGCTGCCGAACTGGCAGACACTCGGCGCGATCCGCCGCATGCTGCCCGCGTCACGCGTCGTCTATTGCCGCCGCGATCCTCTGGAGATGCTCTGGAGTTGTTTCAAGCACCACTTCGACAATGCGCAGTTCTTCACCTACGACCTCGACGAACTCGTCGCCTATTGGCGCGAATGTGAGCGCGCAATGGCTGCGTGGACGGCGCGCTGGCCGGATTGGATCCACCCGATCGTCCATGAGGAGCTGATTGACGCCCCGGAAGATCGGTTGCGGGATTGCATGCTGCACTGCGGCATTCCGTTCGATTTGCGCTGCGTCGATTTCCATACGAATACGCGCGAAGTTCGCACCGCCAGCGCAGCCCAGGTGCGCCAGCCGCTGCGCAAAGGGCTTGGTGCGGCGCAACGATACGGGTCGCTCCTCGACGACTTGCGTGAGCGCATCGAGCGAAGTGGCGCCGCGTTCAGCCCATAGCAGGATTGAAGGGGCGCAGCGATCCGTGCTATCTAGGAGCTTCCTCGGTACGTCCGTCACAACTCGGATAGCGCGAGGCTCTGGCGTTGAGTCGTATCCCTGCGTTTTTGGCAGCGGCTTGGCGTCGAGGGGGAAAGGTCGTTTTGGAGACGGCAAATTTTCAGCTCGGTTCGCTCGGGATCCGCCAGTACTCGCGGATGCTTCTGGGCGAAGCGAAATCCACACATCGCGACACAATCGTAAATTTTGGGGAGTCACGCATGAAGTCGGTACACATCACCACCTTGGCGACAGCCGTAGGGCTCGCCTTGGTTGGGGCGGGCCTAACGTCCGCCCTCGCAGCACTAACGAATAATGCAACTCCGGCGGTCACGTCAAAGGTTGCCGCCCTCCACAACGACCACGCTGCGTCCGTTACCGGCCGCTACATCGTGGCGTTCGATGAGCCAGGGTTGGTGAGCTACCACGGCGGCGTCGGCAACATGGCGCGTACCGCGCCGCATTTCGACGGCGTGTCCACCAACAGTTCGCGCAAGTTCGAGATCAATTCGTCTGCTTCGCAAACGTACAAGTCCTATCTCGCGGAGCAGCGCGCGCTGCACATCGCGTCCATTGAGCAGGCGCTCGGACGCGCCCTTTCGATCCGCTTCACCTACGACGTCACGCTGAACGGCGTCTCCGCCGAGCTGAGTCCCGGCGAAGCCGTGCGCGTCGCCGCGCTGGCTGGCGTCAAGTCGGTCAAGGCGGTCGGCCTGAAGAATGCCGACACGTTCCGCGGCCCGACGTTCATCGGTGCGAACACGATCTGGAACGGCACGTCCGTTCCCGGCGGCGTCGGTACCCGTGGCGAGGGCGTGAAGGTCGGCGTCATCGACACCGGCACGAACCAGACCCATCCGTCGTTTGCCAACGACCCGGCCTGCGGCTTCAGCGGTGCGAATCCGAAACTGTTCCCGCGTGATTGCCAGAGCAACGACGGCACGGTCTGCAACGGCCTAACCCCGGATGCGCACGACGGCGATGGCCATGGCGTGCATACCAGCAGTACGGCAGCCGGCAACACAATCGACAACACGTTCACTCCCGCGCCGCTGCTTCCGGACGGCATCTCGATGTCGGGCGTCGCTCCTTGCGCTTCGGTCTACGCCTACCGCGTCGCCGACGACACCGGCGCCATCGCCGACGACTTCCTGCAGGCGGCATTCGCGAACGCGATCGTCGACCAGGTCGATGTTGCGAACTACTCGATCGGCCCGACCTGCGGTGGTGGCAATCCGTGGGACGAGCTGGCCTTCCTCAACATGGAAGACGCCGACATCTTCGTTGCAGCATCGGCGGGCAACACGCGCGCGACCTGCACCAACCCGACCGGCCTCGTCGCCAACAACGGCCCGTGGGAAATGACGGTTGCCGCATCGACGCAGGACCAGGTCGCCGCACCGACGCTGACGGTTGCCGGCCCGGGCACGCCGCCCGCGTTGACGCAGGACGTTCCGCTCATCCCCGGCAGCACGACGCTGCATATCACGACCGACTTCAACGGCCAGCCGCTGCGCACGTATCCGACCAATCCGATCGGCTGCACGGCGTCTGGCGGCATCGCGGCCGGTACCTATGGCAGCAGTGACATCGCGATCCTGCGTCGTGGCACCTGCGCATTCTCCGAGAAGATCACCAACGCCTACAACGCGGGTGCACGCATCGTCGTCATCGGCAACAACCAGGTCGGCTCGATCTCGATGGACACATCGACGCTGCCGCCGGCCATTGCGGGCGACGTCGCCTCCTTCAGCGTCGTGCAGACGCAGGGCGATGCGCTGATCGCGTTCGTCGATGCCAACGAGCCGCCGGCGCCGATTGCCGATCGCCTCTTCGCGAATGGCTTCGATGGCCCCGTCGCCGCGGATGGTGCGGTGGGCAACTATCGCTACATCGCGATCGGTAACCTGCAGGGTGACGTGCTCGCGAAGTTCAGCTTCCGCGGCCCGACCCAGGCACCGTACGACAACCTGACCAAGCCGGACATCACCGGCCCTGGCGTAAACATCTATGCCTCGCTCACCACGGGAGAAGGCAGCTACGGCCTGTTCAGTGGCACCTCGATGTCGTCGCCGCATCTCGCGGGTGCCGGCGCCCTCGTCCGTGCAGCCCATCCCGACTGGACGCCGATGGAAGTGAAGTCCGCGATCCAGACGACGGCCTTCCAGGGCGGTTTCCAGGAAGATGGCGTCACGCCGTGGAGCGTCGATCAGGTCGGTAGCGGCCGCGTCGACTTGTCGAAGGCCGCTCTCGCGGGCCTGACGCTCGACGAGACGACCGTTAACTTCCTCGCCGCGAATCCGAGCGGTGGCACGATCGATCCGAGCGAGCTCAACCTCGCCTCGCTGCGCAACATGCATTGCGGCGCGAGCTGCACGTGGACACGCACGTTCAAGAACCGCCTGTCGACCACTGGCAACTGGACCGTGACGAGCACGGCACCAGCCGGTTACACGCTCTCGGCGGTCCCGGCGACGTTCACGGTTGCGGCGGGTGCGACACAGCAGGTCACGTTCACCGCGACCGGCAGTTCCACGCCCATCGCGTTCGGCCAGTTCCTGTTGCATGAAGGCGCCAGCCTCTCGCCCGACCAGCACCTCACGGTCGCGTTGAAGGAAGCGGACCCGGAAATCGCCGTCAATCCGACGTCGCTCTCGGCCTCGCTGGCTCCGAATGCAACCACGACGGCAAACCTCGGTGTGTCGAACGTCGGTGGTCACACGCTGACGTGGAGCACGGTCACGGGTCCGCAGCCGGTAACGGTCTGGGATCAGCCGCAGCAGGGCACCAGCGGCGACCTCAGCACGGTGTTCTCCGACGCAAATACGTTCGCGGCCGCAGACTTCGTCGTCGCATCGTCGTCCAACGTCACGCAGCTGACGGCGTTCGGCTTCGACAACGCCAGTTCGCTGGCCACGCAGACGTCGATCAGGTTCACGGTGTATGCGGATGCAGCGGGCCAACCGGCCGGCAATCCGCAGACCGGTACCGGTAGCTCGGTGTGGACGTTCACGACGACGCCAACGGGTGCGGGCGTGACGATCGGTGGCTCTGGCGTCATCACGCTGGATCTGGCCGCAGCATCGCAGACGCTGTCGCTGCCGGCCGGTACGTACTGGCTGTCGGTGGTTCCGACCTACACGAACTCGATCAACGCGATTCCGCCTTTCTGGGCGTGGTCGTACGGTCAGGCGAAGGGCAGCTCGGATCTCGTGGTCGGTGATGGCTACGGCGTCACCAACTGGTCGGTGGAAGGCAACGATTTCGCCTTCAACATCCAGGGCAACGTCACGTGTGGCGCTTCGTGGTTGTCGGCGACCCCGTCCAGCGGCAGCGCAGGCATCGGTGTCACCAACAACGTGAGCGTCGGTTTCGACAGCACAGGCATGGTGGCGGGTAGCTACAACGCCAACCTCTGCCTGTCGAGCAACGACGCAGCGCATCCGATCACGGTGGTTCCGGTGACGATGACGGTGACTGCTCCAGCCCTCGTCTTCACCCAGGACTTCGACGACGTCACGACGTTGCCGGGCCTGGGCTGGCTGCAGCTCAACCACAGCACGACGGTGGGTACGAGCAATTGGTTCCAGGGCAGTGCCACGTTGACAGCGTTCAATGGCGCACCGACTGCGTACATCGGCGCGAACTTCAACAACACGACCGGTACGAACACGATCAGCAACTGGCTGGTGACGCCGTCGATCACGTTCACGGGCGGTTCGTCGTTCGCGTTCTACACACGGACCATCACGACTTCGAACTTCCCCGATCGCCTGCAGGTGCGCCTGTGCACGGACACGCCAGCGAACTGCTCGAACGTCGGCGTGACGGCAACGGATGTCGGCAACTTCACCAGCCTGCTGCTGGACATCAACCCGACCCTCGCGGTGGGTGGGTATCCGAACGCGTGGACGCAGTTCACCATCCCGAGCGCCAGCCTGCCCACTTCGGGTACTGGTCGCATCGCGTTGCGCTACTTCGTCACGAGCGGTGGTCCGAGTGGTGCCAATTCGAACTTCATTGGTATCGACAACGTGGTGATCACGGCGGCCGCGATCACAAGCATCGGTTCGCCGTCTGGTCCGACCGTGGCGCCGGACAGCAGCCAGACCGGAGCCCGTTGATCGGTTCAGTCAAGCCCGCCTGACGGGCAATTAGATTGACTTCAAGAGGCGGGGGAAACCCCGCCTCTTTTTTTTGTTGCGGGCTTGGCGTAGGTGCATATCGAGGGCGCCGCAAAAGAGGAAGGCGGCGATCTTGAAATGAGCGCGATTGCGGTAGCCGCAGGCACAGCGCTTGATGGCCATGAGCCTGCTGTTGATGCCTTCAGCGACGGCATGGGCAACGCG
Source organism: Dokdonella sp. (assembly GCA_039926025.1). Lineage (GTDB taxonomy): Bacteria > Pseudomonadota > Gammaproteobacteria > Xanthomonadales > Rhodanobacteraceae > Dokdonella_A. The sequence goes on along the minus strand of JBDSXV010000043.1, from coordinate 3,180 downwards.
CAAGCAACAGGTCAGGACTGTCGTCCACGCGGCATTAGAGCGTGTGCGCAACCTGACGCATGGGCTCAAGGCGGCAATGGGTGACCCAGTGGAACCAGCGCACGAAGTAGCGGCGCGCCCAGACTTCGCGACGGTAGTCCCACCAACGACGCAGGGCTTCCTTGATGGCCCACGCACGCGCAACTTTGAGGCGCTGACCAAAGAGCGTACGTAGCTGCGCGCGACGCGCGTCGGTAAGGTTTTCCCGACTGTGAAGCCACAGGTACCTGGTGCGCGTGAGCGTATCGTTTCCATCGGCACGCAATGCACGATGCCGGCCTTGCGCGCGGCACCCACGGCCCGTTCAACGTGCTGCATGATGTGGAATCGATCGAAGACGATCGTGCGCGACGCATCCGGACGCTCGCTTGGGTGGCCTGAATACAGGGTTCCCACACGTCCGTGGCGACTGCCTCGATGCCGTCGCGCTGCGGGGATCTCAGGCTCGCGTGGAAACCCTCCCGCGATGCACGCGTGCATTCGTCGGCCAACTATTCGATCTTCAAACGCTGGATGTCGCTGACGAGGGTGGTGCAGGAACGGCCTTTGCGAAAGGCCTTCCCGTTGACGCCGATCCGGCGCAGTGGCCGCGGTTGTTTGCGCGCCTGCCCGCGGCGCACCGCTCGCTCCATGACACCGAACATTTCATCCCACGACAGCCGCAGGGGGCCATTCGTTCGAACCCCTCTATCCTCCTGCCAGTCTCGACCCACAGGAAACCGCGAAGGAACTCTTTTATGTGCATGGATGCACGGTGCACCGGAAATGCAGGAAGACTTTTTGCGGTTCAATCCGCATGGATGCACGCTACATCGGAAATGCAGGGGCATTTCCCGAAGCCATGAGCATTGGGGCAGAGCAGGGGCAAGCGCGGGACTTTGGGGTAGCGAAGAAGGACCGTTTTGCGATGCGCGTGGCGATTCCGGTTGGACCTTTCCTGTGGCGCCTCTGCGCAATCAATGGGGAAAGGCTTACAAGGCCAAGCTCAGTCTTCCTACTCGCGCGAGTTCGGGTGGGTTGGCGGCGATGCTATCCTGTGCGCTATCGCTGAACGATTGCGGCAGCGGAAGCAGTTCTGATCAACGAGCGGGGGCTCGTCATGATGCGAACGATTGGTTGTTGCTTGCTGGTTTCTCTGTGGGCAATGGGTTCTTGCCCGCTTGCCGCAGCTGAGTTGCGGCTGCAATCCGGCCAGCTGACCGTCGTGGCGATAGCCGGCGACGTACAAACCATCGTTTTCCGCGGCGCCGAAGGGCGCCTGGAGTCCTACACCGTGGGCGATTTGATCGCGGGATCAGATTGGAGGGTGGCTACGGTGTCTTCCGACAGTGTGATGTTGGAAGCGAAGAAGCGTTTTAACGGTGCGAAACTCAGCACACGTCTCGGCATGGGTTATGTCTTTGATGCAAAAGACCCAGTCCCCGTGCAGGCTTTGTTGCCGTCAGTGACTTTCCCCAATTCGGCTTATGTAGATCCGGTCAAGCCACGCAAATAACGTGTGACAAGGAACGAGGCGCGAGCGCCTCGAATCTCAAGGAGGAGTCGTGCGCGAATTGCGATCCATTTCCTTTGTGTTTCTGGCTCGCTCGGTCGCGGGCGTCTTCGCCCTGCTCGCCGTCAGCGCGGCGCTTGCGGCGGGTGAAAACACGCCAACATGTGCACAGCCGGTCAATCCCGCCGTCCTTTCGCCGGCGCACCTTCTTTCCGCCGATCCTGTAGCGACGATAGAGGATATCGGCAATGTCACGATCATGGATCTCACTGGCGAATATGACTGCCTGAATCAAGTTCCCCGACAGCATATTGCGTCTCATTTCCTGGCGTCCCATCCGGATCAATATGATTTTCTCGTGGTCTTTACCACGTTCGAATTCAATACGGGTTCGGTACTCGCATTTTACAATCCCATTCGCAATGACACGGTCGGAATTGGCCTTCCGTTGTTCGACAACAGCGCCGCTTTCAGCAGCGCCGGCCGGTTGCACGGTTTCGTCGACATGGCAGCAACGAGCCGCTACAGCTTCGCGTCAAACGCTCCCGAATATCAAGGTGCGTTGAACACGTTGGCGCATGAATTCATGCACCGCTGGAGCGCATATCTGCATTTTACGGATGCGACGGGGCATGACAGCGGCGACTTGATTGGTCGCGAAGATGCGCATTGGAGCTACTTCCTCGATTCTGACGCGTCGGTGATGCTCGGCAACGACTGGCGATTGCAGGAAGACGGGAAGTTTCACAGCGTCGACGCGATGCACCGCTACAGTTCGCTGGATATGTATGCGGGTGGTTTCGCAGCCGCCTCCGAAGTTCAGCCATTCACCTTGATCCGCAATGGCGATGGCGGTCAGCCAGCCGATGTTCCGCGGATCGGTGCGATCAGCGGCGGGCAGGGCGAAAGCATAACGATCGACCAGGTCATTGCCGCCTCCGGCGCACGGGTGCCGTCGGCTGCGAATGCGCAAAAGGATTTCTCCGCGGCGATGATTCTGTTGAAGCGGCCTGGCGAAAGCGTATCGCCGGGACAACTGCTTGAACTGGAGCGGTTCCGCGTCCGTTTCGAGCAGCAGTTCAGCGAAATGACCGATGGTCGCGGGACGATGCGCATCTACACGCAGTCCAGCGGTGGCGCCGTTGCGGCTCCGCCGACCTTGCATGGCAGCGGCTCGACCTCGACGCCAGGGGGCGTGGCAGGTGCGATTGCATGGCTGGAATCGCGCCAGAAAACGGATGGGCGCTGGGAAGATCGGCCTGCTACCGCAATGCGCGACACCGTGGCGGTCGTTCGCGCCTTGTCCGAGCTCGATCCGGGCTTCGCTGGAAATGCGGCTGCGCGCGCGTGGATCATCGCCCACCCCACCGCAAATCTCGATCAACGTAGCTGGAAGCTGCGTGGTGCCAGTCTTGAAGTCGATGCGATGGCGCTTGCTGCTGCACAGGATTCACATGGCGGTTTCGGGATCGAGCCGGGTTGGATCGCGAGCAGCTTCGACACGGCACGAGTGGCAGCCGCGCTTGCCGACAGATCGGGCGGGGCAGCAGCGCTGGACGCCGCGTTGCAATCGATAGGGACGCAGCAGAATGCGGATGGCGGCTTTGGCGTCGCATCCGGCGGCCATGGCAAGGTGCTGCCAACGCTTC
>JBDSXV010000042.1:0-10181 GCA_039926025.1 Dokdonella sp. | reverse complement strand
TGCCGGCAAGGTCGTACTGGAAGGTCAGCGGCTGGCCGGAATCGTCAACGGCCGGCAGCGTCGTCGTCGACACGCGGCCGAGAGCATCGTAGGTGTGCGCCGTCGTGTGGTTGCCGGCATCGGTCTCGGTGAGCACGTCGCCGTGGACGTTGTAGTGCTTGAGAAGCGTGCGCGCCTGCGTTCCGATCCGCGGCAGGTCCTGCTGGTACAGACGGTGCAGGCCGTCGTAGCGGTTCGTCGTCGTGTGGCCGTTCGCATCGGTGCGCGTCTTGACCTGGTCGTTCGGGGTGTAGGTGAAGGATTCGACGGGGCCGACGCTGTCGCTGGTGGCCGTGGGCCGTTCGAGCGTGTCGTAGGTCGACGTGCGCACATTGCCGTTGGACCAGGTCTCAGTGAGGCGGTTGCCGGCGAGGTCATGGGTGGTGGTCGTCTGCTGGCCGGGTGCGGGGCCGCTTTCGGTGATCAATTCGTCGCGCGCGTTGTAGTCGTCGTGCGTGAGATGGCCGCGCGCATCGCTGCGTGCGATCACGTTCTTCGTGTTGTCGTAGGCGAGCGTGCGTCGACCCTGGGTGGCGTCGACGGTGGCGATCAGGCGGTTGGCGGCGTCGTATTCGCGCGTGCGCACCTGATCGGGATGACCCGGATTGATCAGGGTCTGCGTGACCACGCGATCGGCGGCGTCGTAGGCGGTCTTGCTGACGCGATTGAGCGGCGCATGCTCCTCGACCAGGCGATCGCGCGCGTCGACTATGTGGGTCGTATGTCGACCCATCGGATCGATCGTCTCGACCGCGTTGCCGTTGTTGTCGTAGAAGCTCTTTTCTTCGGCGACGGTGTTCGTGTCGAGGTGACGGGCGACGCGCGTGCGTTTGTACAGCGGATGCTGGTATTCGTAGTCGGTGACGCGGGCATCCGTGCCACTGCCGACCGTCTCGTGCGTGACGTGACCGAGTGCGTCGTATTCGGTCAGTGTGTCGCGGCCTTCCGGCGCGTGCGTCTGCGTGCGGCGGTTGGCGGCGTCGTAGACGTAGCTGGTCACCTTGCCGTCAAAATCACTTTCGTTGAGCAGGTTGCCGTTCGGGTCGTAGTAAAGCGCCCGCGAGGTCAAGTCGTCACGCAGGACGGATCTCAGCCGACCCATCTTGTCGTAGGTCGAGCCCGTCGTGTGACCCAGCGGGTTGGTGTCGACGCGCGCATCGAAGGCATCGCGATACTCGCTGGTTTGCACGCCCGCACCTGCTTCGGTGGCCGGATACGTCGTTGTGAGTACGCGATCCTGCGCGTCGTAGCTCATGCGGGTGGTGTGCTGATTCGCATCCGTCTCGACCAATTTGCGACCGCGGTCGTCGTAGGTCGTGGTGGTGACCTGGTGCAGCGGGTCCTCCGATTCGCGCACATAGCCGTTCGCGTCGTGACGCGTCAGCCAGGTGTGATGCAGGCCATCGGTGTGGCTCGCATGATCGCCGTTCGGGTCGTACCCCTCGTCCTCCGTGATGCCGCCGCGCGTGCTGTGGCTGAGGTTGCCGCGGGTGTCGTAGGTAAAGTGGGCGACGTTGCGATTGCCATCGGTGGCATCGTTGATACGATCCTTGATGAAGGGTGTCGTGAATTGCGCGCTCGGGTAATAGGTCCAGTTGCGCGTGATCGACGAGCCGCCTGCAGGCTGGATGACCTCCGATATCTTGTTGCCGGCGTCGTCGTAGGCAAAGGTCGTGATCGTGCCGAGCGCATCGGTGACCGTCTGCGGCTGCAGTGCGGCCAGGTTCCAGGTGGTCTGCGTCGTGCCATTCAACGGATCGGTCACCAGCGTGGCGGCGCCGTAGTTGTTCAATTCGTAATGGGTGGGGTTGGCGCGCGCGTCCTTGACGTCCGTCGTCGCGGGCGTGAAACCAAACACGCCATTGAAAGTGAAGCCGGTAACGCCATCGTCGGGTTCCGTAACGCTCAGCACCCGCTGCTCCGGCACGAACTCGTAGTTGGCGCCGCCGGCGTTCACTGCCGACCATCCGCGCTGATAAGCGTACGAACGGACCCCGTGGTCGCGCAGATTTGTCGCGTTCGTCAAGCGATAGCCGAAGCGGAAATACACGATATTGCCTTGCGCATCGCTGCCGTAGATTCCGCCAAGATCGGCATATCCATAGCCTTGCTGGCGCGAACCGGTGATGCCGTCGCCACTGGTGCCGTCCTTGCGCGTGACCTTGATCAGATTGGCGTTATCGTCATATTCGTATTTCACCTGCAGGCCGCCCGGCCCGCTGGCATCGGTGACGACGGTAAAGCTGTCGTCGATCGTGTAGCCCGACTGCTGCGTATGCACGTACTTGATGGCGTAAGTGAGGTCGATGTGGCGGCCGGCTGCATCCTCCATCCGCTTGACGTGAGGCGCTCCCTGTTCAAGTTCGTAGGTATAGGCGATTCGATTGCCGTTAGTGTCCTCGACATAGCTCAGACGCGGCCCGTGCGGATCAGGCTGCGCAAAATGGAAGCGGGTGCCATCTTTCGAATAGAAATCGTAGTCGGCGCTGTGTTGCACCAGAGTGCCGTGATAGCCGTTCAAGGCGGTGAATTGCGTGCTGCCGTCGGGATCCGTGCCGCCAGGCGCATAACGCTGCCCCTGCCCCGCTGAACCGATCACCACGCGCGTGCCGCAATCGTCAGTCAACACCTGGGCGTCCAGATCCGTCGACCACCCGCGGCCGAAGAAACCGCGCTTGTCGCCTTGATGGCTGGCGTAGGTGCGACTCAGCTTGAGACCAGGACCGCGACCACCGATCGCGATATCGTCCTCCGACAGAACAGCGCCACCGGACTGGATGTCCACGCCCTTCACGAAGGTGTGCGCCAGCGGCAGTGCATCGTGGCGTTCGGCGTGATGGCTGGCGACACCGGTGTAGTCTTCGACACTGCCGTCGGCAGCCATTGCCTTCAGTTCGTATTGGTAGTCGCCGATGCGCAGATCGTTCGACGTGACCAGCACCTCGTGCACGCCTCTGGTCATCGCAACAGCGTCGAGCGCGAGCCATGCGGTGATCGGACTCGGATTGCCCTGCGCATCCAGCCTGTGGAATGCCAGCGTAACGGTCGCGTCCTGACTCAGCAGGTAGCCCAGGCGCGTTCCGGCTGCACACGAGTAGCCACTGGGAACGTCAATGCTCTCGTGCAGCGCAAGCGATTTTGGATAACGATCCTGCAGCAGGGCCAGTTCGTCGCCAATTGCATCGTCTGGAGCATTGGTGTTGCCCGTCAACTGCGCGGGTGTGCTGCCATTTGCGTGCGGCAGCACACCGTATCCCGCGATGATGCCTTGCCCGAATACGATGGGCGTGCGCGCGGATTCGAAACGGAATGGCGTACCGTCGTTGAGCACGACGCGCGCGCTGTAGGTCTTCGTCGTGTCAATCGGCAAACCGCGATTGAACTGGCACTGGACATCGCCAACCCGTGCATAGACGCCCGAGCACTCATACAAGACGTCGTTGCCTTGCAACAGTTCGACCCGCACTGGCGCGGCGATATATTCCGACGGCAGAACGTTCGCCTTGATGGCTATCGGCGCATCAGTCACCCCGAAAGCTGTCAGCGGAATGCGTAGCGGACTGACCTCCGGCGCGCGCACATCGACCGACCAGGCAAGAACATAGTCCCCCGCGTCCGAGTTGCTGAGTTCCTTCGCAAGGGAAAAATTCTGGCCGGCTGATTGCCAGAGGATGTCTCCATGCACAGGGCCAGGGTCCATACCCGCGCGCAGATCGATCAGATAGGTACCGCCCGTGCCGCCCGGGATGGCGTGAGCGCTTTCAATGTCGCCGTTCTGCAGCTGCGACGTGAAGTTGGCGTCCTGGACCGGGTGCCATTCGACGACCGCATGATCGCCTTGAATCAAATCGCCCTTGAATATGTCCACACGTTCAGGCGAGCCCATGACATCCCCTGGCGCCGCCGCATCCAGTATCACGGTCTCCTGCGAGCCGAGCATGGGAGCGAAGCCATGGACAGGTGTGTGCGCCCAGAGAGCTGCTATGTAGAGCGCATCCGTGGAACACGCGGCGTACAGAGGAGACGTCGACATCTGCACCGTGGCAGTTGCGCTTTGCGCCTGACCGGCGAGCGTGACGTTGGCTCGTCCGGTCTTCGGGGGCACGACGAAGAACGGCGCACCACCTGGTTGCGATGTCACCGACAACGCGGGCGTCGCGCAGGTGTTGCCAGTCAATTGAAGGACATCCGCCGGGCACTGACCGAGCGTGAACAAGGCGGCATCGACGAAATCGGCTTGATCGTCGCCCCCGCAGTCTCCCACCGAGTACTGGGTGGTAGCGTTCAATGCGATCTGCGCATTGGAGACTGAGTTATCGTACTGATCAGCCACCGTCGCGAGGAACGCGCTGTACGACAGACCCGGTCTCAGGATAGTGCCCTCAAGCGCCGTCAATACCAGTTTGTTCGGCACATCAGGCAAGGTGAATTCAAGATAGGGCTCACCCGAATACAACGTACCCACTGTGGCGGTAGCGCTGACTTCGATGAGGTTGTGCCCCACCCATTGCGGGTAAGGCTGACCCTGTTGCGTGCGATAGCTACCGAGCGTGCCTTGCTGCTTGCCAAAAACGAACCCTGCCGTGGCGGTGCCGTAACGGTCAGTCGTGTAAACCGCTTGAGCGACCTGGTCGCCGCCTGGACCGATCAATTTGCCAGTGCCCGTGGTCACTCGGAACTCTACTTGCGCGCCGCGAACGGGGCGCCCACTCGCATCCTGGACAAACGCGTGCAGCGGTTTCGTCAATGCGGTATCAGCGACGCCATCCTGCCATTGCGCCGAATCGTCGAGCGACAGGGCGACACCACTGAGCGGATCGTCGGATGCATCCTGTCCATACGGGTTCGCCAGCCATTCCGCGAGGTCCTGGAAATACCACAGCTCCGGTGGCATCGCGGTCGAGCCGCCTGCCAATCCCCCTGCGATGAAATAGCCCGCTTCGCCGCTTGACGACGAGCGAACGCGCCAGATCGCCCCGACCCAGTGTTGGTAATGCACAGGATCGCGCGGAACTTCGACCACATAGCCTCGTGCGATCCACGCCGAGATTGCGTCCAGCACCGGCGGCGGCTGATTGACGCCGGCGGTTCCCGTTGCCTGTGTCAACGTCAGGATCGGCGTACCGTTTTGGAGCGCAATGGCCAGGCCTTTGTCGGCGGAAATGCTGTTTACCAACCATTGCTGCTCGAACACCTGGTGCTCAAGCACCGAGCCTTGCAGGCTGGCCAAGGTGAGCCAGTCGGATGGCGCTGTCGGGTTGTCCGACTGCGCGATCGGCTCGACCGGTCGCAATGCGGCATCGAGACCGACGCCACTCCATATCAAGGCGTCGGCCACGCCGTCGATACGATTGACGCTGTACTGGTTTATCACCAGGGCAAGCGATGGAAACGGACGCATGACGCTGACGCCGACCAGGCGCGCGAGCTCCTCGTCGGCTCGGTCCCACGTCTCCAGGTATCGCGCGCCGAAGTTGGCCAGCAGCCGTGCGGCTTTCGTCTCACTCTCGCCGACGAGCACGCTGTCGTCCGCCTGCTGCGGCGGCGGATCGCCTTGCGCATCGAACACAAACGCGGAAATTCCGCCGGCGGTCACTTGCTGTGACGCGAACGCGGTTCCGGCGGGGCTATCCATCGTGATCTCGACACGATGCGAGGCACCGCCTTCGATTTCGCCGCTTCCGGCAGTGGCAGGAAGACCCGCGATGTTGACGACGGCGCGCAGGTGTATCAGGTAAGGCGGCGTTCCGCCGAGTCCGCCATGCTGGTCCGCAATCCGGCCATCATCAATCGACGCAGGCTGATAGGAGAGCGTCACCCGTCGATCAAGCAATTGCGCCATCGAAAACACGTGATCGAACACGATGGGATCGGTGTCGCTGCCGCCGGATCGGATGACAATGCGCGCATGCTGGTGCAGCGAGTCGGGTAGCTGTGCGAATTCCCCGGTCACGGATTCGACGCGCACCGGCAGGCTGGACGGCAACAGCTCGATCGCAGGCGCGTCGACTGTCAACTGGCTGAGTTGGGTTTCATACGCAAGCGGTGGCGACAAACGGGTCAAGCCATCACTTACTTGCAGACGCAGGAGATCCAGCGGAGCCAAGGTCTGCGGCGCCGACAGGTATTGCGCGGTGAAATCGGCGATCGACAAACCGACACGCGCCAGCGCACCGGCAGCGGGAACGAATGCATGCGACTTGATTGAAGGCGCAAGCGGAATCCATGCGCGACCGTCCAGATCCGCCGAGGTGCCGCGATAGTTGGAAAACGGCACGTAGGCGGAGACGTAAACCTGTTCGATCGCGAATCCGCTGATGCGGCCGCCGCTGACCAACGGACGATTTGCTACGCCCGCCGCCGTCAGTGCGCGGCCTACATCGTCCGTGCGCACGCCGAGCATCGCCGCCAGATCGGCAACCGGCACATCGAGCACACCGCGCACGAATCGCGCCGGCGCGCCGCTCGCGCGCAACAGGGAGATCAGCAACGCAGCCTGGTCGACGTCGTTGCCGGCATGCGTCCGCAATGTTGCTTCGGCGCCCTTCTGCGCTCCTGCGTACCATTGCGTACGCACCTGACTGCGCACGAAATCGAAGATGCGACTGTAGTCGCGACCGAGTGCCTGCGCCTGGTCGAGTATCACGCCGGAGAGCGGCGTATCCATGCTCGATGCATAGTCCTCAGCGACGGGCGCGTCGTCATCCACTGAATTGGCGTAACTCGGCGTAACCACCGGCGACATTGCTGGATCTCGCGTCGCCAACCGCGGGCGAAACACCGGCAATGTCGCTGCACCGTAGATGGGAGCGGCCGAATTGCGTGACTCGTTCGCTGTCAGCGCTTCGAGCTCGTCGATCGGCAAGGCGATGGTGTTGCCAGTCGCATGGCCAACGGCATCCAGAAGCTGCTGTGCGGCCGCATCGAGCTCGGATACGGACGCGGCGATGCGCATGCGGTGTGCTGCCCAGCGTTGACGCGCCACAGCCGGCATCGAGGGCGCCGCGACAAGACGATCGATCTGCGCGATACGTGCATCGACGAGCAAGCGCTGGGCACGAAGATTCGCCAGCGCATCGACGAGTGGCGGCCGCGCCGCGGCGGCCGTCGATTTCGACCATGCCTCGCGCGCAGACTTCAGGGTCTCGCGGACGCGATGAACGCCATTGGCATAGGCGCCGAAAGCACTGGACCTTCCACTTGCACCCGCCTTCGTGGACGTCGAGCCAGTGTCCATCGAACTCAACGCATCTGCGACGGCTGCACGCGCATCCTGGCCCGCGAGCAATGCGCGAAGGACCGCGCTGTCGCCAGTCGGGGGGACAGGTGCAGTGTTTGCGGAAGCAGGGGCGGTCGGATGCGCTGCGTTCGAGACATGCGCAGCCATGGGGGCACTGCCGACTGCGTGCGTTGCCGATGCGCTGGTGGGCGGCCGATGCTTGTCGGTGGCGATCGAGTTGCCAGCGACAATGAAGAGCGCCACGAATGCCAGCAACCCATTGAAACAACCTCGTCGGCACTGCTTGAGAACCGCAATCGCACGAATGAACAACATCCCTGTCCTGACCATCAGCGTAGCTCCTCAGACTGACCAAGCCGCAGGTTGCGACCGTCCGCGATATCGGCGAGCAAGTGGATGCCCTGCAGGCCGCTGCGCTCCACCATCAGCGACGTCCTGCTCCAGTCGCGTCGCGGCAATACGGGTGCATAAGCCAACAGCACATCCGGGGCCGGCTCATGCGGCCAGGCAAACCGGTTTCGTTGGCTGGCGAACGGGTTCCCAATGCTGGAATGCAAGGTAAGCGCATCCACCTGCGCGTTGTCTGTGTGTCTCGAATGAACCCAGGCAAAGGCAACTGCTTTTGCGGCAGCGTCCTTGGGCGACACCGCGGTCGCGATCCATGCAGTCGCATCAATCCAGGGTGCGTATCCGATGCCCACAGCTGACTGCGTGGCAACGTTCAACTCGAAGCCATTGCAGAAAATGAAGTCGCCCCTGTGCGGATTCGCATCGTCAAATCCATCCGCAAAGATCACGTCGTTGAAGTAGCAGGGATTGCCGACGAGCGCGATCGCCGCAGTGTCGAGCACGACCCATGCAGCCGGCCCTCCCGACGCAGGCAGATCGGCAAGCAACGACAGCACATAGTCACCGGGCACCAGCGTCGAAGTCGCCAAATGACGAATGCCATCGACGTGCGAGCCAAGCGCAAGGTCAAGTGAAAATTCCTCAGTGACCAGCGCATCCCCACCCGCCAGAGCATGCATTTCAAACCGCAGGGGCAATGCTGAAAGCGCGACCCCGCCGGTATTCTGTATCGCGTACGGGGCGTCGATCGGCAAGCCCTGCTTCAACGGCGTCGTCAACACGCCAATCTGTCCGGTGACAGCCGCTTCCTGTACCACTTCATAGGTGACTGTGACGCTTGCGTCGGGCCCGATATTGCCGGCGCGATCGGTTGCACGCGCGGCCAGCACGTTTGTACCCGCTTGCAACGGCACGCCCGGCACATCGAATCGACCGGATGCATCTGCTGCCACGTCGACAGTGAAACTGCCGGTTGCCAAATGAACCTGCGCAAGTGCCTCGGTTTGCCCGATGACCTCGACGGTGTCCACCGTGACGACCGCATCCGGCAGTGGCGCGGTGAACACGACCGTTGGCGGATCGAGATCGAGAGTAAAGCGCAAGGTCGAGGATGCACGGTTGCCCGCAACGTCGCTCGCGATCACGTCGATTCGATAGTCACCACTCGCATTGATGAGCGTTCCGGAAACGAAGGGCACATCGTTCAAGCGCACATCGCTCGTGAATAGATGGGCGTCGGCAACCGTGATGACAGGCGACACCGCATGCGACAGCAAGTCACCCTCGGCAACGCCGGCGATGTTGATCAGCGGCGGCGTATTGTCGACCGCAAAATGCACGGGGCCGATGCTCGTACTATTGCCGGCACCGTCATGCGTTCGCAGATCGACCTGATGATCACCATCGGTCAGGGCCATCTCTGCCGATTGGTAGACATCGCCGACGCCGGCGACCAGCGCATCCCAATTGCCGCCATCGACACTTGCCTCGACGGTCGCGATCCCGGTCAAGCCATCGCTTGCCGTCGCGTGCAAGGTAATCGGCCCCTGCAGCACATCGGTTTCCGAGGGCGCAACGAGCGCCAACAGCGGTGGCGTGAGATCGACCACGGTGATCTGTTTTGTATCCAGGCGCGTCCAGCCGCCGCCCTGCTGGAGGTCGAGTGCGAGGGCAAGGCCGCCGAGTGGCCAACTGCCGCTGGCAAAACTGTAATCCGTTGCAAACGTTTCTTGCGGCGTGAAGTCACGCGTCAACAGCTGTTCGGCCAACGGTGACATTGACGCATCCAGCACCTGCACGCGCAGCTGTTGCGAAGAGACCATCGAGGTATTGGAATTGTGCACAGTCAGGTGCACGCCGAGCGCAGCGCCCTGTGCCAGGTCCGTTGCATCCGGCTGCAGCGTACCTGTCAGTGGAGCATTGACGACAGTCTGGTACGTGACATTGATCGCGACGGGGCCACCGATATTGCCGGCCCTGTCGCTGGCACTCGCTTCGATTCGATTCAGGCCGTCGACCAGGGGAACCGCGTCGAAACCCGCGTTTCCAGCGCCATCGGCGATCGCCGATGCCTGGTAGACGCCAGTCACGAGCACGACGTGCGCTGCCGCTTCGCTATGCACATCCACGCGGATCGCACTTTGCGCAAGCACTGCGCCATCGGCGGGCGCCGTGATAGCAACGGAAGGCGAGACGCGGTTGATGACGAATCGCACAGAGCGCTGGCTCTGATTGCCTGCGTCGTCGGTCGCGCGCACGGAGAGCACGTAATTTTCGTCGGAGTCCACCGATGTGCCGGAAACAAAAGGAACGCCATTCAAGCGAATGTCGCTGCTGGCCAGATGTGCGTCGCTGATCGCGATCTGCGGGGCAACCGCGTGGTTGAGCGCATCGCCATCGGCCACGCCGGTGATCACGATAAGCGGCGGTGTTGCATCAACGATGATCGGCATCGGCGCGGTCTGCGCCTGATTGCCCCAGGTATCCCGCGCGCGCACGCTCAGGGTATGTGGTCCGTCGATCAGCCCGGCAAGCCCGCGCGCATATTGCCCGT
>JBDSXV010000041.1:0-8978 GCA_039926025.1 Dokdonella sp. | reverse complement strand
TCTTCGTGAGGATGTGGCTCTTGAACGCGTGTCCGCACTTGAACTTGCCGGACGCCGTCTTGCGGAACCGCTTTGCAGCGGCCCGATTGGTTTTCATCTTGGGCATGACGCTTTCCTTTGGTTGACTGCTTTACTGGCGCGAGCGGTGGCCGCAGCCACGCTTTCCTTCCTGCTCGAACCGGCTTGTTTGACCCGACGACCGGGTCTCTCCTCGATCTGCCACCGAAATCCCGGCGACGGACTTTCAACTAGAAAACTACTTCTTCTTCGGCGCGATCATCATGACCATGAGGCGCCCTTCCATTCTCGGGTACTGCTCAATCACCGCTTCCTCGATGATGTCGGCCGAAATCTTGTCGACCATCGCACGACCCAGTTCCTGATGCGCCATCTCGCGACCGCGATAACGGATCGTGATCTTGACCTTGTCGCCTTCCTCCAGGAACCGGCGCAGGTTACGCATCTTGATCGTGTAATCGCCGACATCGGTGACCGGTCGGAACTTCAATTCCTTGATCTCGACCTGCTTTTGTTTCTTCTTTGCCGCATGCGCCTTTTTCTGCGCATCGAACTTGAACTTGCCGAAATCCATGATCCGGCACACCGGTGGATCTCCGTTCGGCTGGATCTCGACGAGATCCATGCCGATTTCCTGGGCCATGGCGAGTGCTTCGTCGCGGGTCAGGATTCCGACCTGCTCTCCTTCCGCGCCAATCACACGCACTCGCGGAACACGGATTTCCAGGTTCCGGCGGTTCGGTTTGCTATCGGTGGCGATACTTCAATCCTCCAAGGGGAATCATTCCGGGATGCGACGTTCAGGTGCGCGCAATCTCGGCCTTCAGGCGTTCGGCAAAGGCTGCGATCGGCATCGATCCGAGGTCCTCACCTGCCCGCGTACGCACAGAAACGGCTCCCGACTCCCGTTCGCGGTCACCCACGACGAGGAGATAGGGAACCTTGCCCAGCGTATGTTCGCGGATTTTATAGCCAATTTTCTCATTGCGCAAATCGGCCTCCACGCGGAAACCTTGCGCGACAAGGGTTTGCATGGTTTCGGCCACGAAATCGGCCTGGGAGTCGGTGATATTCATCACCACGGCTTGAACGGGAGCCAGCCACGCCGGGAAAAGACCGGCATGGTGCTCGATCAGGATGCCGATGAAACGCTCCATCGAGCCGACGATCGCCCGATGCAGCATGGCCGGATGGCGTTTCTGGCTGTGTTCATCCACATATTCGGCGCCAAGGCGCTCGGGCATCATGAAATCGACCTGCATCGTGCCGACCTGCCAGGCACGACCGATCGAATCCTTGAGGTGGTACTCGATTTTAGGGGCATAGAACGCACCCTCGCCGGGCAGTTCCTCCCACTCGACGCCTGCGGCACGCAGCGCCCGGCGCAGCATGTCCTCGGTACGGTCCCAGAATTCGTCTGAGCCAATGCGCTTGTCGGGCCGCAACGCGAGCTTGATCGCGATGTCGCTGAAGCCGAAGTCGGCATAGACCGCCATCGCCTGCTGATGGAATGCGGTGACTTCCGCCTCGACCTGGCCTTCGGTGCAGAAGATATGCCCGTCGTCCTGGGTGAACGCACGCACGCGCATGATGCCGTGCAGTGCACCGGACGGCTCGTTGCGATGGCAGCCACCGAACTCGCCGTAGCGGACCGGCAGCTCGCGGTAGCTGCGCAGGCCGGTGTTGAAGATCTGCACGTGGCCGGGACAGTTCATCGGTTTCAGTGCGTACGTGCGCTTCTCCGACTCGGTGAAGAACATGTTTTCGGCGTAGTTGTCCCAGTGACCGGACTTCTTCCACAGCGACACGTCCAGCACCATCGGGCAGCGCACTTCCTGGTAGCCGCAGCGCTTGTACACGCCGCGCATGTGCTGCTCGACCTGCTGCCAGATGGTCCAGCCCTTCGGGTGCCAGAACACCATGCCCGGACTTTCTTCCTGCTGATGGAACAGATCCAGCGCCTTGCCGATCTTGCGGTGATCGCGCTTCTCGGCCTCCTCCAGCATGTGCAGGTAGGCGGCGAGGTCCTTGTCGTTGAGCCACGCCGTGCCATAGATGCGCGACAGCATCGCGTTGTTGGAATCGCCGCGCCAATAGGCGCCCGCGACCTTCATCAGCTTGAACGTGGCGAGCTTGCTGGTGTTGGGCACATGCGGGCCGCGGCACAGATCGGTGAATTCGCCTTGCGTATACAGCGAGAGATCTTCGTTCGCGGGAATGCCCTCAATGATCTGCGCCTTGTATTCCTCGCCCTTGGCGCGGAAATACGTGACCGCTTCATCACGCGCCATCACTGAACGCGAGACCGGCAGCGACTCGGCGACGATCTTCTTCATCTCCGCTTCGATCAGCACGAGATCCTCGGGCGTGAACTGGCGTTCGAATGCGAAGTCGTAGAAGAAGCCGTTGTCGATGACCGGGCCGATCGTCACCTGCGCTTTTGGAAACAGACGCTGCACCGCCTGCGCCAGCAAATGCGCGGTCGAGTGGCGAATGATTTCCAGTGCCTCCGGGCTCTTGGAAGTCACGATCTCGAGCTTGGCGTCGTGAGCGATCGTGCGGCTGCTGTCGACAAGCTGGCCGTCAACCTTGCCGGCGAGGGCGGCCTTGGCGAGTCCGGCGCCAATCGAGGCGGCGACATCCTGCACGGTCGGGGCGTTCTCGAACTGTTTCTGGCTGCCGTCGGGGAGCGTGATATTGATCATGGGATGATTTTCTTGAGTCGCCGGCCATTGCTCGTGCAACGCCAGCATACCGGCCATCCTTGGCCATAAAAAAGGGCGCCGAAGCGCCCTTTTTCATGGAACGGACGATTCGCGCAATTCTCAGATGAGCAGGAAGGTTCGCGTCATGGTGATCGTGTTCTTTCGAACTACGACTCTCGTCAGTCAAAATGTGGGCGGTCACGCATCATCGGCTAGTCTCCATGAAGCATTGCGTCAAATCAAGCCAAAACCTTGCAAGACGGAGCCCAGTGAATCGACATCATCCCTTCCGCGCTGCGCTCGCCGCAACCGCCCTGCTGGTCGCGCTTGACGCTGCCGCCGCCAACGCACGCAAGCCCAATCTGCAGCCGCCCTGGCTACCGAACGATCCTGGCATCGCACATTGCGATGTGGGCAAACAGAGCGCCGTCTTGAACAACGCTGCACTGCGTTTCGCCATCGGCATCGATGGCCGCAGCCTGCGTCCGTCCGCGTTGGACAACGGCTTTACCGGCGCAAAGCACGTCTTGGCCGGCGAACTGTTCTCGATACTTCCGCGTGGCGCCACGGAGATCGACAGCAGCCGCTTTGAGCTCGATGGCGCGGTGACTTGCAAGCCGGTTGCCGCCGTCAGGAACGCAGCGAGAGCAGCAGACCGGCATGCCGGCATAGCCCTTCATGCAAAGCTGAGGGATGCGTCCAGCGGCCTCGCGCTGGACTGGCGAGCATTGCTGCGCAACGGCAGCAACTACGTACGCGAGGAACTGCGTTTCGAGGCCGACCAGACCGTCGACCTGGCCTCGGTCACGCTGATCGATCTATATCTCGACGACGCCTGGGTCGACGGCACGGCGAGCGGGTCACCGGTCATCGCCGATGACCGCTTCTTCGGTTTCGAACACCCGATGGCGGAGGCGCGCGTCATCGATGGGCACACCACGATGGCGGTCAAACGCGTGCTGCCGTTGCGCGGCGGCGTCACGACGGACTATTCAGCGGTCTTCGGCGTGACGCCACAAGGCCAGCTGCGACGCGGTTTCCAGGCCTATCTGGAAAACGAACGTGCGACGCCGTTCCGCACCTTCCTGCACTACAACTCCTGGTACGACATCGGCTACTTCACGCCGTACACGCAGGATGAAGCCATCGGCGTGATCAAGGCTTACGGTCAGAAGCTGGTGCACGACCGCGGCGTCACGATGGATTCGTTCCTGTTCGATGACGGTTGGGACGACCACACGCGATTGTGGCAATTCAGCAAGGATTTCCCGCGCGGCTTCACCCCGGTGCGCGAAGCGGCAGAGAAAGTCGGCGCCGAGCCCGGCGTATGGCTGTCGCCGTGGGGTGGTTACGGCCCACCACGCGCGATCCGACTCAAGACGGCAAAGGATGGCGGCTACGAAGTCGACGACCAGGGCATCGCACTCTCGGGAAAAAAATACTACCCGCTATTCCACGACGTGGCAGTGGAACTGTTGAAGAAGTACGGCATCAACCAGTTCAAGCTGGATGGCACCGGCAGTCCGGACAAGGTCACGCCGGGCAGCGATTTCGACAGTGATTTTTCCGCCGCAATCGCGCTGATCCACGACCTGCGCGCAATCAAGCCCGATCTGTTCATCAACCTCACCACGGGCACCTGGCCATCGCCGTTCTGGCTGCGCACCGCCGACTCGATCTGGCGCGGCGGCGAAGATCATTCCTTTGCCGGCGTCGGCGACAATCGCCAGCGCTGGATCACCTATCGCGATGCCGATACCTACGGCGGCATCGTGCGCCTTGGACCGCTGTTTCCGCTCAATTCACTGATGCTCCACGGCATCATCTACGCGCGCAAGGCGCAGGGACTCAATACCGATCCGGGCAACGACTTCGCCGACGAAGTGCGTTCGTATTTCGCCAGCGGCACCGGCCTGCAGGAGATGTACATTTCGCCTGATCTGCTGACCGAGCAGAACTGGGACGATCTCGCTGCCGCAGCGAAATGGGCGCGTGCCAACGCTGTCACCTTGCGCGACAGCCACTGGATCGGGGGCGACCCGGCGCGGCTGCAGGTCTATGGCTGGGCGTCCTGGTCACCAGGCCACGCCGTGATTTCGTTGCGCAATCCCAGCGATCAGGCGCAGGCATTCGCGCTGGATCCAGCTGATGCGCTCGAACTGCCAGAGAGCGCCGCTCGCGACTGGACTGCAAAATCGGCGTTCAGTGCCGCCGATGGCGCGCCGCTGCATGCGGGTCAGACGGCCATCGTGAAGCTGAAGCCGTTCGAAGTCGTCGTGTGGGACTTGCTTCCAGCGACGGCAAAAAGCACACAGGCCAAACCGTGAGCCGCGCACTGGCGATCGCGATGTGACTGCGCGCTCCCTCTTGGCCTTGAGCGGGCAGGACGCCGCGCAGGTTGAGGGCAGGCGTGCTCGCCACACAACGAAAAACGGCGCAGCCCGTGAAGGCCGCGCCGTTATCGATTTCAAAGTGGTGGGCGGTACAAGGATCGAACTTGTGACCCCTACCATGTCAAGGTAGTGCTCTACCGCTGAGCTAACCGCCCCTGTCGCATTCCGTTTCCGGCCTGCGAGGGGCGCGCAAGGTAACACAGCACTCGCTCTGCGACAACAGCGAACGCCATCAGGCGATCCGGCTCACGGCAACTTCACGAATCCGGCGCCAGTAGTGCAGCAGCCGCCCGGGCACCGTCGGTGCGCCGGCGCGCGGCGTCTCGACATCGTGCCGACGCTGCAGGTTCGAAGTCGCGCGCAGCTCCGCATGCCGCTCCAGCGCTGCGATCAGTCCACGTCGCAGCAGTTCGCGCGGCGCCGGGTGGAGCAGAAAACGGAAGATCTGGCCTTCGTTGATCAATCCAATGACAAGTCGACTGTCGCGGAGCGGCGAAACGACGATCGCCAACGTGGCGGGGCGCAGTTGTTTCAGCTGCTTCAGCGCGTTGGCGACATCGCCGTTCGTGCTGGACAGATGCGCGACGACGATCGCTACATTGCGCTCGGCAAGGAGCTCCAGCGCGGCCTCCAGCGTTGGCGCGTGATCCACGTGCACAGCAGCGGGCATGAGCTCGCGCACCTGAGTCGCCAGCACGCCTACCTCATCGAGCACGACGACACGCGCGGCGATTGCCTCGAAACGGATATCACTGCCGTCGGTGCCGGGGAGCGCACGCTCAGCAATCGCCCGTCCCGCTACAGCCGAAAACTCGCGTGTGGCGATGTTCGCTGCCTGAATGACGACATCGAGAAGGTATTGCGCATTCCACGGCTTTTCTATGAAACGATAGATTTCGCCATCGTTGACCGATTCGGTCACGGCATCGATGTCGGCATAGCCCGTGAGCAGGATGCGCATCGTCGCAGGCGAATGCTCGGCCACCGCCCGCAGCACGGCGACGCCGCTGGTTTCCGGCATGCGCTGATCGCTGACGACGACGTGTACCGGCCTCTGCCGCACCCACTCGATCGCTTCGCGACCCGACGTCGTGGCGAGAATCTCGCAGCGACCACGAAACAGCATGCGCAGCGAACGCAGGATGCGTTCCTCGTCATCGACGAACAAAACACACGGCAGGCCTGCGCTCATGATGCCGCTCCAAGCGTGGCCGACGCCGGCAACACGATGAGAAAGCGCGTGCCGACGCCGGGTTTGGAGCGAACCTGGATCACGCCGCCGTGCTGTTCGATGATCTGATGCGAAATCGCAAGCCCCATGCCGCTGCCCTGCCCGACCGGCTTGGTCGTGAAGAATGGATCGAAAATGCGCGGGATATCCAAGGCGGCGATGCCCTTGCCGTTGTCTTCGATCAGCACAAGCACTCGCCGATCAAGCGCCTGCGTACGGATGACGATGCGTCCGTCCGCATGTTCAATCGCCTGTGCTGCATTGCTGAGCAGATTGAGCAGCACCTGGTTGATCTGCGCAGGCGCGCAATCGATCTCCGGCAGTTCGCCGCGCTCGTGCACGACCGTGATGGCGCGCTTGCGCACGATGTGCTGGACGATCTTGAGCGCGCTTTCGACGAGCTTGTTGAGATCGGCTTTCTGCATTCCGTCCTGATCGAGCCGGCTGAAGTCCTTGAGATTGACGACCAGATCGCCAATCTGGCCTACCCCATGCACGGTATCGTCGAGCAGGGCACACAGTTCATCGAGCGCATCCGCGTCGACCCGCGCACGCAGGTCTTCGATTTCGTCCATGCGCAGCTCGACATCTGCGCCCGGCTCGCCCTCCCCGGTCAGCGCGCGGATCACAACATCCTGTGCGGCGAGCAGGCGAGCCACGTCGACCAGCGCGGCGCGCGTCATCTCGACGTTGTTGCGCACATAGCCGAGCGGCGTGTTGATCTCGTGCACGAGGCCCGCGACCATCTGGCCGAGCGATGCCATCTTCTCCGATTGCATCAGCTGCAACTGTGATGATTTCAGCCGCGCATACGCGCTCTCGAGCTCGCGCCGGTGCTCGGCAAGGCGCTTCTCCACGGCATGCAGGACATCGAGCACGAGGCCCGTGCCCAAGTACGTGCCGGCCTCGTCGACAAGCACGAAATCATCGGTGATCGGACTCTTGATATGCGTTGCAATCGTGCGCGCCGCTTCGTTGATCGGCGTCGACAGTGGTAGCAGCAGCGGCGCGCGATCCATCAGCGCAGCGATGGGCCGGCGCCCGTAAAGCTCGCGGCCGTAAGGCATCAGGAAAATGCGCATCAGCTCGTAGCGACTGATCACGCCCAGCGGTTTCAAATCCGCGGCGACGATCGGCAGACTCAGCAATCCCGCATGCCGCGGTTGCAAGAAAAGCTGTGCGACGTCGAGCACCGTGGTCGCGGGGCTCACCGGCGACGTAGAGAGCAGCAGGCTCGCGAGGTCGCCCGCGGTTTCGGTAACGACGGGCGCAGTCTCGCGCGCCAGCAGCGGTCGGTTCATCGGCGATGGGCTTCGGCAGCGGGGCGTCCCGCTGCGTCACGTGCGCGGTCCGGGAACGCACGCAGACTAGTCGACGGTCACGACAGCCGTGTTACCGAGCAGGCATCAGCCAATCAAACCCTGCTCGCGGATGCGATGGATCTCGTCGCGCAGGCGCGCCGCGTCCTCGAATTCCAGATCCTGCGCATGCTTGTACATCTGGGTCTCGAGCTGGCGTAGCTTGGTCGATATCTGCTGCGGCGTCATCGTTTGATAGTCGGCCATCTGTTGGGCGACTTTGCGCGCCGACGCGCCGCGACCGCGCGGCTTCAGGCTGTCCGCGTCGCGCGCACCTTCCATGATGTCGGTGACCTTGCGGATGATCGTGGTCGGCGTGATGCCGTGCTCCAGGTTGTATTCAACCTGCTTGGCGCGACGCCGATCCGTCTCGTCGATCGCCGCCTGCATCGAACGCGTCACCTTGTCGGCATACAGGATCGCGGTACCGCGCAGGTTGCGCGCGGCGCGACCGATCGTCTGAATCAGCGAGCCGGTCGAACGCAGGAAACCTTCCTTGTCGGCGTCGAGTATCGCGACCAGCGACACCTCGGGCATGTCCAGCCCCTCGCGCAACAGATTGATGCCCACCAGCACGTCGAACTTGCCCAGACGAAGATCGCGGATGATTTCGACGCGCTCGACGGTTTCGATATCCGAATGCAGGTAGCGCACGCGGATGCCATGTTCCTCAAGATATTCGGTGAGGTTTTCCGCCATGCGTTTGGTCAGCGTCGTCACCAGCACGCGATCGCCCATCGCGATCCGCGCATTCGCTTCAGAGAGCAGGTCGTCGACCTGGGTGCGTGCGGGACGTACTTCAATCTGTGGATCGGTAAGCCCGGTCGGACGCACGACCAACTCGACGATATTGCCTTGCGACTTCTCGATCTCGTACGGTCGCGGTGTCGCGGATACGAAGATCGCGCGTGGCATTCGCTCTTCCCACTCCTCGAACTTCAGCGGCCGGTTGTCCATCGCGGACGGCAAGCGGAAACCGAACTCGACCAGGGTTTCCTTGCGCGACCGGTCGCCCTTGTACATCGCGCCAAGCTGCGGAATCGTCACATGCGATTCGTCGACGACGAGCAGCGCGTCGGGCGGCAGATAATCGAACAAGGTCGGCGGCGGCTCGCCCGGCGAGCGTCGGGTCAGATGGCGCGAATAGTTCTCGATGCCCTGGCAGTAACCGACTTCGGTCATCATCTCGATGTCGAACTGGGTGCGCTGCTGCAGGCGCTGCGCTTCGACCAGCTTGTTCGCTTTGTATAAAAAATCCAGACGCTCCTTGAGT
>JBDSXV010000040.1:0-6706 GCA_039926025.1 Dokdonella sp. | reverse complement strand
CCATCCCCGCCGAAGCACCTGCGCCAATAAGCAGCCCAATCCTCTTTCGCCCGCCCGCGATTATGGTTCGCAACGAAGACATGTATTGATCTGGATTGTGAATGCTCTGACTCATGGTTCCTCTACTTGCAAGCAAGCTTAGCCATAACCGAAAAGAGGTCAGCACAATTCATCTTCTCAGCGTCAATCTCTGAGCGCCAACCTGACCAAGAAATCGGAATAGGGGTCGGAATAGCGGTCAGGTTCATTTTTTCCGCGCATGTCGGGGAGCTTGTCGCCGATGAGATCCTCCCCATAGATTCTCGTTGAAAATGAGGTCGAGTTCCTTGTCGATGAGCATCCCGATTGCCCCACGCGGAACGCAGCAACGAGAGTACATCGGTTTTGGTGGCGTGAGCATTGCCCCACACCATCACCGCCCCACCAAAAACTCCCGCACCATCCCCACATCCGCATGGGTCATACCCACCTTCCCCGCCGTCGCCGCTGAATCCATCGGCATCTCGCAATGCAGCACATAGAGTCCTGGGCGGAAGTTCCGGCGCAGCCAGCTCACACGGTGCAGGTCGTGGCTGTCGAGCAGTCCGCCCATGGCGTCCGAGGGGCCGTTGGTTTCGGATGGCTGCCCGGCGTCTTCGCGTTTGCGCCATTGGTTGACATCGGCGACGGTGCGGTTGCCGCGCAGTCGGAAGATATCGACTTCATGCATCGAGGGGCCGGGTGTCTCGACGCGGATCACGCGCGTGCCGGCCTTGAGCGTGCCTTCGATCTCGAAACGGAAGTCGATCAGTTTCACCGGAATTGGGGCCAGGTGTAATTTCAACGAGTAATCAGACATCACTGCGGGCGACTAATTACATCTGGCCCCGATTCCTGGACTGCCAGGGACCGTGACTGCATAACAAAAGACAGGGGGCAGGTTTGAGTATCCGAAAAATCAGGGGCGGGCCACTGTGGCCCGGTCGCACAAAATCCAGGACACCCTCCAACGCACCCGTCTTCCGGTATCACATGGCAGCGACTGCTGCAGCCGCCTGCGCCAATAGCTCTGTCCGTCTCAGGGCGCCGCAGTCCCAGTGCCAGGTCGGGCTTTGATACGGTACTTCCAGATGCATCCACCATCCCTTCTCGATCGGCCACAGGCCAGTCTCGGCTTGCCGTCTTCTCCTGTTGCGGATCGCCCATGGCAGCGGCATGTCCGAAACGTCATCAGGCCAGTTGTTCGGCACGGTCAGCGGAATACCCAGGTATTTGTTGCAGTAAGCAAGCACGGCGATCGTGGGCGCGAGCGTGCCGGCGACAGGCATCCAGAGTGACGTGCGCGAACTCCCGACCAGTTCAAGTTGAATTTGCGCATGCACGTTTGCGACATTCGCATTGTTAGACCGCAAGCCGGCGCCCTGCACGTTCAGGGGGCGACATTGCACGATCGAGTTCTGCCCGAGGATGAAATGCGGTGCAGAACTAGATGCGTTCAAGGTTGACCATGCCGACGCAACCGTGTTGCCTTCGGTGGTATGCAGCACGCCGATCAAGGTGCTCGAATTCAGATAGTACGGCTTCCCTTCGGGTCTCGGTATCTCGCGGCGAACAACGTCATACGTACCGATTCTATCCACCCAGGTGATGTTCATTTGTGCTCCGTTCGTAGCCGGCATAGGCCATCCAGACAAGAGACTCGTCGTCGATGGTTGCGTTGACCAGACCCACTTCCACCATTAAAGGATTCCTTCGACTGATCTCAGCATCGATTCGCAATCGGTGGAGTAGGACGCCTCTTTGCGCTTGATCGGCCCGAAATGGTCGGCATCGACGCGCAACATCACGGATTCATATTCAGTGGCGAAAGCCGGGCACGACTTTGTGAGCTCCTGGAATTCGAGCGTCTTCCCTGCCCCGAACGCCCGCCTCTTCTTGTCCGGCAGTTGACCCTGGTACAGCGTCTGCAAGCAGTCCGTTCCGGGTTGTTTGTACGTTTGACGAAGCGCCGCGAACGTCGTGCGTGCGGCGTCGAACGAATCGAAACTCGGCTGGAAAAGTCCCGCTTCCGCTTCACCGGGGTGATCGGTGTAGTACGAGCAATGGCGATAGTGAATCGCCTCGGACATGACACAGTCTGCACCTACGGTCGGATTGCCGCTGCTCTCGAGCAAGCCATGACCGATCGCCATGGTGTAGGTACTGCGAAGGCGCGAGATCGCGTCGCTGCCAGAAAGGGCATACACGGAGAGTGCGTCCTTGCGATTATTCGGGACAATGTCTTTTGACGCCTGCACGCTCGAGGAGTCGGCTGCGCCATTCTTCAGTTCGACGTACACCTTTGCATAGGTAACCGCCATCCCTTCGATATAGCTCAGTGGCGCGACACCTCTTCCCGACCATTTGTTTTTGGAGCAGGCAGAGTTTTTTACGACATCCAGAATCTTTCCCCTCGTGTTCGACTGGCTCGCCGAATTGGTTGGCGCCAGGCACAAGGCGGCCGTGATCGCCAGGAAACCTTGCCTTGCCATTCTGCCTATGCCCATCTGGTTCTCCCCTCCCTCGACGGCTGCGACATCCGGGTCCATCGCTGCGATGAATCCGGTTCGGCTGCTGGCGCGCTGCAAAACCGAACAGCACTTTCTGATTCATCGCCTACTGCTGGTTGCTCTTGAGACAAAGGTCCAGCTGATTGGCGTATGTCACAACCGCCGTGCGATAGGCTTTCTTCTTCGCAACCTCTCGATCGCTTTTTGCTTGTAACGCTGCGAGCGACTGAAAGTCCGTATAAGAAAGGCCGGCAGGACCATCGTCCGAGTGGAGGTAATCCTGAAAGGTCGATTGACTACTGAAAAGCATTCTGTCCTCCAGGTCAGCCGAAATAGTCATTCCTGGTTGCGCGCGCAGGTTTTTTACGTTCGCGGCAATGGCGATTTTTGTGGGAGGATCCGGAGTCGACTGGGGAGGCACGACTTTCTCCTTCTCCTTGATCGAATCGAGCGTGGATTGGAGGTCTGAGCGCGAAGGGGCTGCCAACGCTACTTGCTGAAGCGCTGCCGTAAGATCGCTTTGCACGTGCCGAACGAATTTCAAGGTAGCGATGGGCATATCCGCATCCGCTGCAGCCTCTTGGGTGGTCAATTGATCCGCGTCATTGAATTGAACGGCGGGATCGATGGCCATTGCGCTGTCAATGGCGCAATCGACCCTGCCGAGGGCCTTCGTGAAGATCACGCGTTGATCGCCAAATTTGTAGTGCCCCGACAAAAGGCTCGCGAGCCCGGCTAGGCCGCCACCGAAATTTCGCGCAGCGCGACTGTCGATCGTCACGCCAAGGACTGCAAGGAAGGAGCCGTAATAGATGATCTCATCACTGACGATGCCGGCAATCTGGCGATCGTATGCAGCGCGGTCCAGTACATAGTGCGTTCCGTCGAGAAGTTCGCGTGCGCCACGCGTATCCAGCGCGGCAGTTGGATTGCTCCTGCCGAGATCCCTCAGCTCATTTACGCCCTGCCTTGGAGCGATGGGATAAAGCGTGGAGCGCAATGTCGCGCAGCCACTAAGCGCCGTAACGATACAAAAAGACATAGTAGTTAGCCGACTGGCTTGCGTCGTCATGATGGTGACTCCACTTAGATTGAGGCGCGTGGCTCGGTGATACGTCTTTTCATGTCCTTGACGAACACACCGTCGGTGCGCAGCCGCACGTGCCCGCTTGAACATGCAGGCAATGGCGACGAAGCCATGACGTTTGATGCATCTTGATTGGCGCAGGAACAGAGTCTCGGCGCATTGCGTAGGCAATCCGCCAGGGCCTCCGTCCGCACGTTGCATGCGTCGGAAAAACCCAAACATGTTCTCGCAGATCCCCGGCGCGTCCGCCGCGCCCTCCGTGCTCGCTAGATAGCAAGAATGCGATCCATGCACACCTGTAATAAATTACAGGGATGCGCGTGCACGAATCGGGGCGAGGTGTAATTTTCTTGCGCGATTGCCGGCAGATTCTTGCCGAAATTTTGGGACACGAGAAACCGGGGTCGAAACCGGGGGCAGGTTCACTTACCGCTACCGCTGTCGAGCCGTTTCAAAGCCTGTACTCGCCGAAGTGGCGCCGAAGTGGGATCAGGTTCATTTTTCCGCGCATGTCGGTGATCTTGTCGACGTCACCGCTCGCCACCGCGATTTTTCATGAAGGCGAGACCGAGCACCTTGTTGACGATCATCCCGACTGCCTCGCGCAATACGCGGGCCAGAATACATCTCTCGGGCGGCATGAGCATCGTCCAGCACCTTCACAACACCAGCAAAAACTCCTGCACTATCCCCACATGCGCATGCGGTTCGCGCGCGTGCCGGCTTTGAGCGTGCCTTGCAGAACGTAGGGCGGGCTTAAGCTCGCCTTGCGCGGATTTGTCGAGGCCGGTGGAGCGGTGGGCCTAGGCCCACCCTACGCTGCTGAGAGCGTGGGGTGGGCTCAAGGGCGCCCCGCGCAGATCTGGCGAGTGCGAGGGAGCGGCGGGCCTAGGCCCACCCTACGATGCTGAGAGCGTGGGGTGGGCTCATGGCCGCCTCACGCAGATCTGTCGAGTGCGATGGAGCGGTGGGCCCAGGCCCACCCTACGCTGCTGGTTCTCTGACGATTTCGCGATCGCTTGCAGCGAGATCGAACGTCACGGCGCGTGCAGGCGCGATTTTTTCTCCCCAACCCGCGCTGCGCAGGGTAGTCTTCGCGCCCCGCGCTCCGTCAGGATTTGTCATGCGTTTCGCCGTGATGCTCACTCTCCTTACTGTTTTTGCGACCGGCGCGTGTGCCGCCGTCGCGGCACCGACTCCAATGTCGGTCACGGAACTCGGGCGTCTTTCGCTCGGCTTCAATCCTGCGTCGACGGGACCGTTTGCGGTTGCGGACTTCGATCAGGACGGTGCCGACGATATCGTGCTGGCCGGCAATGCGGGTCAGGACACCCTGTTGCAGGTGTATGGGCGGCGCTCGGGCGCGTACGTTTCCAAGCAGATGCTGGTCCTTCCAGGCCCAAGTGGCGCAGCGCGCGTCATAGCACGTGCGCAAGCGGGTCATCCGCATCTCTTCGCGATCATGCGCGATGGAAAAGGCTACGAATTCGCCGGCTGGCCGCTGCATCAACTGCGTTCGTTCGATATCGGGTTGGGCGTCTCCGCAGCCGCCATCGGTGATGTGAACAATGACGGCAACGATGAATTGGTCGTCTCTTCCGACTGGTCCGGTGGTGTCGAGGTGCTCGACCTCGCCACACTGGCCGTTCGGTGGACGGCTCCGACGGTGCGCGGATCTGATCTGTTGCTGACCCAGCTCGACGCCGATCCGGCACTCGAAATCGTCGTGGCCGGCGTGCCCGGCGTGATCCTCGACGGTGCCACGGGCGCGACCGACTGGGTCTACAAGGACGGTTTTGGCGACTTCCTCGCTGCATATCACGGCGGCAGCACGCCCCAATTTTTCGGTGCTCGTGCATGGGGCTCGATGACGGTGTTCCAGGGCCAGCCCTATTCGCCGCTTTGGGACGTGTCCGTATTCAATGTCGGCGCGGTCGCCGCGCACGACCTCGATGGCGACGGCAAGGACGAAATCATCGAAGGTGATGCCCAATGGGGCGCCGTCAATATCTACGACGGCAATACGCACACCCTCGTCTTGAGCATTCCGCACCAGTCTTATTCGAGCAGCGCCGTCGCCGCTGTCGATCTCGATCACGATGGCGTCGAGGAAATCGCCTACGCTTCAAGCGAACCCGATTTCAAAAACGCGGAGGTGTTCGCACTCTACGACGCGGTGGACGGTTCGACGAAGTGGCGCATAAATAGCGGCCCTTCCGCTCCGTACGCCGGAGCCAGCGTGTCGATAGGTGCGTCGGGTGCGCTGCGGTTTCTGTTCGGCGCGAAGTCTCCGTTCAACTCGGGAGGTGCGTGGGCGCAAGTGGGTGGCTTCGGAGGATTGTTGCTGTGGCAGTCCGCACCCGATGATGCCGTTCTTCCTGTTGCACCTGTCGCATCGATTTCGCTATCGGACAGCGGCGCAGGTTCCGGATTTGTCGCTGCGGGCGGAGGCTCGAACGGAGCGGTGATCGTCGCCATCGATGATGCGACGCATGCGATGCGCTGGCAGATCGACGGCGCGAGCGGAGACCCGCTGGAGAATCGCTACGTCATGGCGATGACTGCGGTACCGCGCCCCACGGGTGAGCCCGACACGGGCGTTGCCTGCCTGGAACAATCCGGCAGCGCGCGCCTTTTTTCCTTCGGTCTTGCGGACGGTCAGCCTCAGTGGGAATCGGTGTTGATGAGCAGTCCATGCGTGGGAGTGATGGCGGGTGATTTCGGTGGCTCGCGCTTGCTGGTCGCCGTCCTTGAAGGAGCGCTACGTGCCTACGATTCCACGACGCACCTTCTTGCATGGTCGCTGCCGAAAGCCATCGACGGCGCCACCTTGCTCAACGGCGTCAGCGGCCGCGAATTTGTCGTCTTCCACGATTCGCAACTCACGTTCCACGATGCAGCGACGCGCGCGGTACTGCGCCAGTTCGACCTCGGCCAGCCGATCCAGGCCGTGCAGGAACTGGACAACATCCATACCCTCGTCGTCTCGGCCGGCGGGCGCCTGCTGCTGGTCGATGGCGCCAATGGCCAGGTGCTCACGACGAGCGACTTCCTCGGCAGCGATCTGGCGGCCGGCAACCAGCTCGCCACG
>JBDSXV010000039.1:0-20139 GCA_039926025.1 Dokdonella sp. | reverse complement strand
CGCGACCCGATAGAATAGGGGTTTCAAGCGGAATGCTTCCCCCATGACCCCCCTGATTTTCGTGACCGGCGGCGTGGTGTCCTCCTTAGGCAAGGGCATCGCCGCCGCGTCGCTGGCTGCCATCCTCGAAGCGCGCGGGCTGCGCGTCACGATGATGAAGCTGGATCCCTACATCAACGTCGACCCGGGCACGATGAGCCCGTTCCAGCACGGCGAGGTCTACGTCACCGACGACGGTGCCGAGACCGACCTCGATCTCGGTCACTATGAACGCTTCATCCATACGCGGTTGACGGGGAAGAACTCCATCACCACGGGCAAGATTTACGAGAGCGTGATCGCGAAGGAACGCCGCGGCGACTATCTCGGCGCGACCGTGCAGGTGATCCCGCACATCACCGACGAAATCAAGCACCGCATCTACGAAGCGACCCAGGGTTACGACGTCGCGCTGGTGGAAGTGGGCGGCACCGTCGGCGACATCGAATCGCTGCCGTTTCTGGAAGCCATTCGCCAGATTCGCATCGAGCATGGCGCCGAGCAGGCGATCTTCATGCACCTGACCCTGGTGCCGTACATCAAGGCGGCCGGCGAGATCAAGACCAAGCCGACGCAGCATTCGGTCAAGGAACTGCGCTCGATCGGCATCCAGCCCGACGTCCTGCTTTGTCGCTGCGAACAACCGCTGCCGCAGAGCGAACGACGCAAGATCGCGCTGTTCACGAATGTGCCGGAAAAGGCCGTCATCAGCGCGCCTGACGTCGACGTGATCTACCAGTTGCCGATGTGGCTGCACAGCCAGGGCCTGGACGATATCGTTGTCGACAAGCTGCGTCTGAACGCGAAACCCGTCGACTTGTCGGAGTGGGAACGCACGGTTGAAGCCGTCGAACACCCGCAGGGCGAAGTCACGATCGCCATTGTGGGCAAGTACGTCGAGCACAAGGACGCGTACAAGTCACTCGGCGAGGCATTGCGCCACGGCGGCATCAAGCAGAAGACCGGCGTGAACCTGCGCTGGGTCGAATCCGAAGAGATTGAGCGTCGCGGCGCCGATATCCTCAAAGACGCCGACGGCATCCTCGTGCCGGGTGGTTTCGGCAAGCGCGGCTTCGAGGGCAAGATTGCAGCGGCACGCTATGCACGCGAACAAAAGATTCCATACTTCGGCATCTGCTACGGCATGCATGCGGCGGTGGTGGACTTCGCGCGCAACATCGCTGGCCTCGCTGGCGCGAATTCGAGCGAAAACGATCGCAATGCCGAGCATCCGGTGATTGCGCTGATCACCGAATGGACGACCGGAGCAGGCGAAGTCGAGAAGCGCGATGAGAGCTCGGGCAAGGGCGGCACCATGCGCCTCGGCGCGCAGGAATGCCGTCTGAAAGCCGGCACCATCTCGCGCGAACTGTACGGCCAGGATGTCGTGCGCGAACGTCATCGTCACCGCTACGAATTCAACAATCGCTATCGCCAGCAGTTCAAGGATCTGGGTCTCGTGATTGCGGGCAAGTCGATGGATGACCTGCTCGTGGAAATGATCGAGCTACCCAATCACCCGTGGTTCGTCGCCTGCCAGGCGCACCCGGAATTCACCTCGACACCGCGCGACGGGCATCCGCTCTTCATCGGCTTCGTGCGCGCTGCGCGCGAGCAGAAGGCGATGCGCGAGGCCCCGCGTCTGGCGCAGGAGGCGGTAGCGTGATGCGTTCCGTTTCGCGTTGCACCTCTTTTTGTGGACGAGGTTTTTCTGGCGGTCTTTGTGACAACCGCTTTTGTGGGAGCGGCTTCAGCCGCGATGCTTTTCTCACATGCTCGATCAACATCAACGGCATCGCGGCTGAAGCCGCTCCCACAGAAACCGTTTTTTCCGGATCCGGCCGCACCGAGGTTGTTCGATGAAGCTGTGCGGCTTTGAAGTGGGCCTCGACCAGCCGTTGTTCCTGATTGCCGGTCCGTGCGTGATCGAGTCGATGCAGTTGCAACTCGACACCGCGGGCACGCTCAAGGAAATTACCGGCAAGCTCGGCATTCCCTTCATCTTCAAGTCGAGCTTCGACAAGGCCAATCGCACATCGGGCACGAGTTTCCGCGGTCCGGGTCTGGAAGAAGGCCTAAAGGTGCTCGCCGAAGTAAAGCGCCAGATCGGCGTGCCCGTGCTCACCGATGTGCACGAATACACGCCGATGAATGAAGTCGCATCCGTCGTCGACGTGCTGCAGACGCCGGCCTTCCTGTGCCGTCAGACCGATTTCATCCAGAACGTCTGTCGTGCCGGCAAGCCGGTGAACATCAAGAAAGGCCAGTTCCTGTCGCCGTGGGAGATGAAGCACGTCTCCGCGAAAGCGAAGGCAACCGGCAACGATGCGATCATGGTGTGCGAGCGCGGTGCGAGCTTCGGTTACAACAATCTTGTCTCCGACATGCGTTCACTCGCCGTGATGCGCGACACGCACTGTCCGGTCGTGTTCGACGCGACGCATTCGGTGCAATTGCCGGGTGGTGCCGATGGCAAGTCGGGCGGCCAGCGCGAATTCGTGCCGGTGCTTGCGCGTGCGGCGGTTGCTGTCGGCATTGCCGGCATCTTCATGGAAACGCATCCGGATCCGGACAAGGCGCTCAGTGACGGGCCGAATGCGTGGCCGCTGGGGAAGATGGAATCGCTGCTCGATCTGCTCGTGGATTTCGACAGGGTCGCCAAGCGTAGGGGTTTCGCCGACTCTCCATGACTGCTCGAACAAACCTGATGGTTCTGTATCGCTGGCGTGTGCGGCCCGAGCGCGAAGAGATTTTCGCTGATGCATGGTCGTTGATCACGCGCCAGTTGCGCGAGCGCGGTTCGCATGGTTCGCGCCTGCACCGGGGCGACGATGGCCTGTTCTATGGCTACGCGCAATGGGCCGACGCTGATGCAATCGCGCAAGCGTTCGCGCAGCCGATCGACGAAGACGCAGCGTCACGCATGCGCTACGCGATAGTCGAGAATTTTCCTCCGGTGCGTCTCGCGCCGATCGCGGACTACCTGATTCCTTTTCATTGAGACGACGATGACCAGCATTTCCAAGATCCACGCCCGCGAAATTCTCGACTCCCGCGGCAATCCCACGCTCGAAGCCGAAGTCACGCTCGCCGACGGCTCCTTCGGCCGCGCGATGGTGCCGAGCGGTGCGTCGACTGGTTCGCGCGAGGCGGTCGAATTGCGTGATGGCGACAAATCCCGTTATCTCGGCAAGGGTGTGAAGAACGCGGTCGCGAACGTCAACTCGACGATCGCGAACGCGTTGAAAGGTTTTGATGCAGCCGATCAGCATGGTCTGGACGAGAAACTGATCGCGCTCGATGGAACACCGAACAAGGGCAAGCTTGGCGCGAATGCGCTGCTTGGCGTGTCGCTCGCGAACGCGCACGCAGTCGCGGCGTCGCGGAAGTTGCCGCTGTGGAAGCACCTTGCCGGTGATCGCATGGCGCGCCTGCCGGTGCCGATGATGAACATCATCAACGGCGGCGCGCATGCGGACAACAACGTGGATTTGCAGGAATTCATGGTGCTGCCGGTCGGCCTGCCAAGTTTCTCCGAAGCGTTGCGTGCCGGCGTCGAGATTTTCCATGCGTTGAAGTCCGTGTTGAAGGGGCGAGGGCACTCCACCGCGGTCGGCGACGAGGGAGGTTTCGCGCCGAACCTGAAATCCAACGAGGAAGCGATCGAGACGATCCTCGAAGCGATCAACAAGGCCGGCTATAAAGCCGGCAGCGACGTCTATCTCGGGCTCGACGCGGCAAGCTCGGAGTTCTTCCGCGATGGCGCATACCACCTCGACGGCGAAGGAAAGGTGTTGAGCCCTTCGAAACTGGTCGAGTTCTACGCCGGCTGGTGCGCGAAATATCCAATCCTCAGCGTCGAGGACGGTATGGCCGAGGGCGATCAGGTCGGCTGGAAACTGATTACGGACACGCTGGGCAAGAAGGTCCAGTTGGTCGGCGACGACAACTTCGTGACGAACCCGACGATCTTCCGTGAAGGCATCGCGAATGGCATCGCGAATGCGATCCTGATCAAGGTCAATCAGATCGGCACGCTGACCGAGACGCTCGAAGCGATCGCAATGGCTGATGCTGCGAAGTACGCGGCCGTGATCTCGCATCGTTCTGGCGAAACCGAAGACACGACGATTGCGGATCTTTCGGTGTCGACCACGGCGACCCAGATCAAGACAGGTTCATTGTGCCGTTCCGATCGCGTCGCCAAATACAACCAGTTGTTGCGTATCGAGGAAGCGCTCGGCGCCGATGCGCGCTATGCGGGCAAGGATGCGTTTCCGAATCTGCCGTTGTTCGGGCGCTGAGGTCTTTCACGAGTGCTGCGATGGGTCGCCCTGGTTCTCCTGATCCTGCTGATAGCACTGCAGGTGCATCTGTGGACGGGGCAGGGTGCCTTGCGTGATGTCTGGCGCATCGAGCAGCGTGTCGCCGAACAGAAAGGCGAAAATGCGCAGCTGAAAAAGCGCAACGAAACCCTGTCCGCCGAGGTCGAGGATCTGAAGCATGGCGACGAGGCCGTCGAGGAGCGGGCGCGTTCCGAACTCGGTCTGTTGAAGCCCGGCGAGACCTTTTACCAGGTGGTCGAACCGGCTGTCGGAGAAAGCAGGTCCGGTGGCGAGGCTGGCGCGAATGGCGGTCACTGACGCGCTCTGGTGTGTCGTGCCCGCGGCCGGGAGTGGTACACGGTTCGGCGCGGAGCTGCCGAAGCAGTACGTCATGCTGGCGGGTCGACCCTTGCTCATGTGGACCCTGCAGGGACTCGCAGCAAGCCCCGACATTGCTGGCCTGATGATCGCGCTTGCCGCGGACGATAGGCATTGGCCGAAGATCGAGACCATCTCCGGCAAGCCTGTACGAACGACGGTGGGTGCAGCCGAGCGCAGTGGCTCGGTCCTGGCCGGGTTGCGCGCGCTGCCTCCATCAGTTGGCGATGATGCCTTTGTGCTGGTTCACGACGCGGCGCGACCTTGTGTTGCGTCAACGGATATCTCCCGCCTGATCGAGCTCGGCGTGCCGGCTGGCGGCGCGTTGCTGGCAGCGCCGCTGCGCGATACTTTGAAACTTTCCGATCGCGATGCGCGTGTCGTCGCGACCGAGCCGCGCGAGGCCCGCTGGCGGGCGTTGACACCCCAGTTGTTCCGCCGCGGCGAACTCACGCGTGCACTCGAGCGCGCGGAGCGCGATGGCATTGCCATCACCGACGAGGCGATGGCGATCGAGCACACCGGTCAGCGGCCTCTGCTCGTCGAAGGCGCCGAGAGCAATATCAAGGTGACGACCTTCGCCGACCTCGCGCTCGCCGATTTTCTGTTGAACCGATCCGGATAGAAGAACGCCATGCGAATAGGCCAAGGTATCGACGTCCACGCATTCGGACCCGGCGACCACGTCGTGCTCGCGGGTGTCTCGATTCCGCACGAGCATGCCCTGGTCGCGCATTCGGACGGCGATGTGGTGGTTCACGCACTCTGTGATGCCTTGCTCGGCGCGCTTGCGCTTGGCGATATCGGCCATCATTTTCCGCCGACCGATGCGCGCTGGAAGGACGTCAGCAGCCGACATTTTCTGCTGCATTGCGCGGCATTGGTGATGGAGCAAGAGTACGTGCTGTCGAACGCCGACATCACGGTGGTGTGCGAGCAGCCAAAACTGGCACCTCACGTCGAGGCGATGCGGCGCAATCTTTCGATCGATCTGGGCTGCGCGATCGGCGATGTCAGCGTCAAGGCGACGACCAGTGAAACACTCGGATTCACGGGGCGCGGCGAAGGCATTGCCGCATTCGCGGTCGTGCTGCTGCAGCGCCGGCGCCCGTCGATGACAGTTGGCAGTGATCAGGATCCGGAACTGCGCGCGCTGATCAGCCGCCTCGAACCGGATCCGGAAACGTGAGCGACAGTTTGCCGTATGCGTACGGCGGCCCGGTGATCGAAGGCGTGTTGCGTGCGCAGGCGGCGGACTTCGGTGTCGATGAAATTCTGGGTTTCGAACCGAGCGGCGCTGGCGAACACGCCTTCCTGCTGATCGAGAAGGAAGGCGCGAATACCGAATGGGTAGCGCGCCAACTCGCCGTCGCCGCAGGTGTTGCGCCGATGGTGGTCGGATTCGCCGGCCTCAAGGATCGCCACGCGATCACGCGCCAGACCTTCACCGTGCAGTTGCCGGGCAGGGTCGATCCGGATTGGGCCGCGCTCGCCATTCCGGGCGTGCGTGTGCTGGCGGCGACCCGCCACAACCGCAAGCTCAAGCGCGGTGCGCATCGTGGTAACTGCTTTCGCATCCGCTTGCGCGATGTGCGCGGCGATCGCGATG
Organism: Dokdonella sp.; assembly: GCA_039926025.1. Taxonomy (GTDB): domain Bacteria; phylum Pseudomonadota; class Gammaproteobacteria; order Xanthomonadales; family Rhodanobacteraceae; genus Dokdonella_A. The sequence goes on along the minus strand of JBDSXV010000039.1, from coordinate 13,788 downwards.
CAGTCGCGCAGCGTATGGCGATGCTGCGCGAGCGCGGAGTACCGAACTATTTCGGCGAACAGCGGTTCGGGCGCGATGGCCAGAATGTCGCGCTCGCGCACGCCTTGTTCGGCGGTCGACGCATGCCGCGACCTCAACGCAGCATTGCGTTGTCCGCCGCACGATCGGAGCTGTTCAATCACGTGCTCGGCGCGCGCGTCGCTGCAGCGACGTGGGATCGGGCGCTCGATGGCGATGTGTGGATGCTCGGGGGATCGCACGCTATTTTCGGCCCCGAAACATGGAACGACGATCTGGCGCAGCGGCTCGTGTCGCTAGACATCCACCCGACCGGCCCGATGTGGGGTCGCGGCGAGCTGCGCAGCACGGGTGTGACACAGGCGCTCGAACGCGCGACAGTCGAGATGCAACCGGCATTGGCGCGCGGGCTCGAGCAGGCCGGGTTGGAGCAGGAACGCCGAGCCTTGCGCCTCGCTGTCGGCGATCTCACGCATGCCTGGGAAGCCGACGACGTGCTGGTGACCGAATTCAGCCTTGGCAGCGGCGCTTTTGCGACAACCTTGTTGCGGGAGTTGTGCGGCTGGCATGCCGACAAAGCGGGATACGGCCAATCGACGTCTTTCGACGCTGCGGCGAGGGCGGACGACGAAGAACCGGCGTAGTCTGAATTCGCGGTCGTGGCGATCGGCGCGGCGACCGCGTCATTGCAGCGGAGGTCGTCATGAAAATGTTGGCAATCGGTGCCGGGCTCTTGCTCTGCCTCGGCCTTACGGCATGTGCAGGAACCGCGAGCAACACCCGTCTGGCCGGCCATCAGTCGATGTACGACGATGTCGACTACGGCAAGATCATCACGGTAAACCAGTGGGCACTGAAGCGCGGCGCAACCGTCGTGTGGATCAACTACCCGACGACGAACGTGCGCAGCAAGCCCACCGACGGCTGATCGTGTAGGGCGCGTTGCCGGAACGACGGCAACCTGGGCTGGCGAATGCGGCCCGGGTTTTGCTGTGCGTGGTGGCGCGAAGTGTGGGAAACGAGCGCCGCGCACGACATCAACCGCGCAATCGGGCGCAGCACTGGTTCCAATTTGCTTGCACATTACTCTCGCTGCAGCAGCACGATCACCGCACCGGTGCCGCCCTGCGCGGGACGTGCCGACGTGAAGGCAAGCACGTCGGCGCGACGGCGCAACATCGAATCGGTCATCTGCTTCAGTACGGGACCCGCGGCCTTCGAGCGCAAACCCTTGCCGTGCACGATGCGCACGCACAGCACATCATGGTGGCGGCAGTCGTCGAGGAAATCGCCGATCGCTCCGCGCGCGACCGCGCTGGTCATTTCATGCAGGTCGATCTCGGCGCGTACGCTGAATTGGCCGCGCCGCAGGCGTGTCAGCAGACGTGATTGCTGCCCGGGTTTCAGATAGGTGATCTCGTCGCCAGATTCAATTTGCGCAGGATCGATCACATGCGTGAGCAGCTCGCCACGCACTTTTGCTTCGTCGAGCAGGAACTGAGTCGGTTCCGGCGCAGGGCGTATGCGTGACGGCGCGGCGGCAGTCGGCTTGAGCACGCGGACATGGCCGATCGCATCGCGAAACAGGCGTGCATCCTCGCTGGTATCGTCGTCGACAGACATGCGTGCAGGCTAGCAGAACCGTCTGGACGGAAGGTCCCGTGTCGCCGCTGCGTCGTTGCGGAATCTGCGGCAGGGCGGACGAATCCGCTACTATTCGTGGTTTCCGCAACACATCCCGAGGCCGTCCGCCGCGTATTGACGCTGCGACGCACTCCGAGCAGGAAGCCGCATGCGAGTTTTGGTAAGCAATGATGATGGTGTCGATGCGCCCGGCATCCGCGTGCTGGCGGCGCGCTTGGCCGAAGTCGGCCAAGTCACCGTCGTTGCGCCGGACCGCGACCGCTCGGGCGCCAGCAACTCGCTGACCCTGGATGCGCCAATTCGCGCGGTCCGCCTCGACAACGGCAGCTATCGCGTCGCGGGCACACCCACTGATTGCGTGCACATCGCGTTGTCGGGCCTGCTCGACCATGAGCCGGACATCGTCGTTTCCGGCATCAACAATTCGGCCAATCTCGGCGACGACGTGATTTATTCCGGCACCGTCTCGGCAGCGATGGAAGGTCGCTTCCTCGGCTTCCCCGCCATTGCCGTTTCGCTGGTTTCGCGCGATCACGTTGGCGTGCACTACGACAGCGCAGCTGAGGCAGTGTTGCTATTGATGCGTCGCCTGCTCGTCGATCCACTTCCGGCCGACACGATCCTCAATGTGAATGTGCCCGATCGGCCATGGAATGAAATCCGCGGGCTGGCGGTCACGCGACTGGGTCGGCGTCATCGGTCCGCAGCGTGCATCGCGCAAACCGATCCGCGCGGCCGCCCGATTTACTGGATCGGACCGCCAGGTGACGTTGCCGATGACGGTCCAGGCACGGACTTCAATGCGGTGCGCGATGGCTACGTGTCGATCACGCCGATCCATGTCGACCTGACGCGCTTCCAGGCGCTGGAGAAAGTCAGCGGCTGGGTCGAGGCGTTGCAGCCTGCGTTTGCGGACCGCGCGTGAGGGCCTGCGCGTGAGTGAGCGCTCATGAGTCTCTTCTCGCGACGCGATTCGGCTGCGCAGGGCCTGGGCATGACATCGCAGCGCGCGCGCGATCGCCTGATCGAACGCCTGACTACGGAAGGCATCCGCGACCGCCGCGTGCTCGACGTGATGCGCCTGCTGCCGCGACACCTTTTCATCGACGAGGCGCTCGCCTCGCGCGCGTACGAGGACACGGCGCTGCCAATCGGGCAGGGACAGACGATCTCGCAACCCTATGTCGTTGCGCGCATGACTGAAGCCCTGATCGAGGCAAAGATGCCGCGTCGCGTGCTCGAGATCGGCACCGGTTCGGGTTACCAGTGCGCGGTGCTCGCGAAACTGGTCGAGCAGGTGTTTACCGTCGAACGCATCGACGAATTGTTGCGCAACGCGCGTCGGCGCCTGCGCAAGATCGCGGTCGAGAATGTGCGTTCGCGACATGCAGATGGCCGTCTCGGCTGGCCGGACGAAGCGCCGTTCGACGCGATCATCCTGACGGCTGCGGGCACCCACTTGGAGGACGCCTTGCTTGCACAACTCGCGCCGGATGGTTGCCTGATTGCGCCGGTGGGACCGCCGGGCAGACAGACACTTCTGCGCGTGCGTGCGGACGACAACGGCTGGCTGCGCGAATCGCTCGGTGCGGTCAGTTTCGTGCCCCTGCTCGGGGGTATCGGGTGATCGTTGCGGCAATGGATCTGCACAGGGAGCCGGCGCGATGAAGTTGTTCCGTCCGCTGTACGAGCGCGCGCTGGTGTGGGCTGCGCATCCGCAAGCCGAACGTTTCCTCGCCGGACTGAGCTTCGTCGAAGCGATCATCTTTCCGGTTGCGCCGGAAATCATGCTCGCGCCGATGGTGCTGGCAAAGCCACAACACTGGGCTCGCTATGCGGCGATCAGCCTCGTTTGTTCTGTCCTGGGCGCCTTGGTCGGCTACGCACTGGGGCACTACGCCTTCGATGCGGTACGCCCGCTCCTGGCATGGCTCGGCTGGCTGCCGAGTATCGATGCGAAGGTCGACGAGCTGCGTAGCCAGGTGCTCGCGCACCCGTGGAACGCGTTCTGGCTACTGGTGGCTGCCGGGTTCATTCCGGTGCCGCTGAAGATATTCACCTGGGCTTCGGGCGTTGTCGGCATGCCCATGCTGCCCTTCCTTGGCGGCATGATCATCGGTCGCGGCAAACGCGTGTTGCTGCTCGCCGGCCTTATCCGCTTGGGCGGCAAGCGCGCTGAAGAGGCATTGCACCGTTGGATCGAATGGATAGGTTGGGCTGTGATCGTGTTGATCGTCTGCCTTATCACCTACTTCAGGTTCTTTCGGTAAACTATTGCCATGAAAAGATATTCTGGAGGCGTTCTCGCGCTGGCTCCGGCCTTGGCGGCGCTGCTGCTCGCCGCTTGCGCGTCGACGGGTCCGGCGCCAGTGGAAGATCGCAGTCTTGCCGGAACGCAACGCAACACCGCGAACCATCCAGCCGAGTCGCGGCCCGCCGCAGCGCCCGGTGGTGTCTATCGCGTGGAACGTGGCGACACGCTCTACAGCATCGCGTTCCGGCACGGCACGGACTATCGCGATCTGGCGGCATGGAATGGCATCACCGCGCCCTACACGATTTTTGTCGGGCGCGAGCTTCGGCTTGCTCCTGCATCCAGTCCTTCATCGCACGCGGTGGCGACGGGCGCTCCGCATTCGTCGAAGAACACGCCATCCGCTGTGGCGACCAGACCAGCAGCACCCTTGTCGTCCGCTCCCGCACCGTTCGAGAACGTAACCGAACATTCGGCAACCGCGAGCGCATCACCGCCGCCTGCATCGGTGACACCACCTCCGACCGCGATTTCTCCTGCGCAATCATCAGCCGCAACCGTGAATGTCCCAGCGACGACGGTCAAACCCGCAAGCACGGCCTCGGCGACACCTCTTCCTTCGCCGCCAGCGGCACCGCCACCGTCAGCCGTATCGAGCGCGTCCGGCGAAGTCGCCTGGCGCTGGCCCGCCGATGGCCAGGTTGTCGTCGGCTATGTCGGCGGCGATCCGACCAGGCAAGGTGTCGACATTGCGGGCAAGGCAGGTGATCCCGTGCGCGCCGCCGCCGACGGCGCCGTCGTCTACAGCGGCAATGGCCTGATCGGCTACGGCGAACTGATCATCGTCAAGCACAGTCCGAGCTTCCTCTCCGCCTACGGGCACAACCGCAAGCGGTTGGTCAAGGAAGGCGACCGCGTCAAGGCGGGGCAAACGATCGCGGAGATGGGATCGAGCAGCGCCAGCCGCGACTCCCTGCATTTCGAGATCCGCAAGAACGGCAAGCCGGCAAATCCTGTCGACTATCTGCCGCGACGCTGACGGCGCTAAGCTCCGCTGGTGACCGCGCCGATTTCCGACGAACCGCAATCCACACCCGAGGAACTGCTCGACCTTGTCGATGCAGTCGAGCCTCAGGATGAGGAAGCGCGCACGTCCACCAGCGCATATCTCGGCGAGATCGGGCTGATACCCTTGCTCGAAGCGCAAGAGGAATGGGCGCTCGCCGAACGGGTTCAGATCGGCGATGCCGAGGCGCGCCGACGCCTGATCGAATCAAACCTGCGTCTGGTGGTCAGCGTTGCGCGACCGTATGTCGGACGCGGAGTGGCTTTTCTGGACCTTATTGCCGAAGGCAACCTGGGTCTGATCCGCGCGGTCGAAAAATTCGATCCGCAGCGACGTCTGCGCTTCTCGACCTACGCGGTCTGGTGGATTCGCGAAGCGGTGCAGTCGGCGATCATGAACCAGGGGCGCACGGTGCGCATCCCGGTGCACGTGCTGCGCGAGCTCGCGCAGGTGCTGCGCGCGGAGCGCGAGCTCGCTGCTCGCCTCGGTGCGGCACCGAGCCTGGATCAAATTGCGGCCGCCGTGGGCAAGGCGGTGCAGGATGTCGCCGAACTGTTTCGCGTGAGCGAGCGCATCGGTTCGCTCGACGCCGTGGATGCGGGCGAGCGCGCTCTGATCGGTTACATCCAGGAAAGCGATGAAGCGACTTCGTCCGATAGTTCGCTGACGATCAGCGGCGAACGTTTGAACGATCTGATCATGACGCTGAACGAGCGTCAGCGTCTCGTGCTGCAGCGGCGTTTCGGTCTGGACGGCACGCCGGTGCAATCGCTGGCGGACATCGGTCGCGACCTAGGCGTGTCGCGCGAACGTGCGCGTCAGATCCAGGAAGAAGCTCTCAAGCGCTTGCGCAAGTCGTCGCAGGAAAAGGTATCGAAAGTCGACGGCCATTGATGCCGTCCACACGGCATTCTGGAAGGATCCGTCTCGCCCTCAGCCCTTCGTCTGCGCTCAGGTCAGCCTGCCTGCAGCGAAGTCGGAGGGTTCGAGACGTCAAGTTTGCCAAAACTCATTGACAGGCGAATCGGACGACCACGCGGGCTCAGTCGGATCCGAGCATGATCGCTGCGATCACGCGGCGGCCTTCGCCAGCCAGCAGGTTGTAGGTGCGGCAGGCAGCGGCATTGTCCATTACCTCGATGCCGATACGCCGCCGCAGCAGGGCTGCCTGCGCTTCCCGCGGCGGGAAGACCTGGCGCGCTCCGGTGCCCAGCAGCACAACTTCGGGATCGAGCGCAGCCACCGCGTCCACAGCAGCAAGGTCGAACTGGTCGGCGCTGAACACCGGCCAGTTTTCGATCAGGCGGTCCGGCGAGAGCAGAAAGCTGCGGGTCAGCGCGCGATCGACGACGGTTACTGCCGTCGCGGTGCAGGCACGGAAAAACAGGTGGCCTTCAGGCAAATCCTGGCTAAGTTGCATGCTGCACTCAGCGGGGCAAGGTGAATTGCGCGCGCTCCGGATTGCAGCGGTAAAAGCACGCTGTCTTGCCGATCGTCTGAACGACTTCGGCGCCGGAACTCTCACGGATCTGCTCTATCGATGCGGCACGCGATTCGCGATCGTCGTCGGCGAGCTTGACCTTGATCAGCTCGTGAAACACGAGCGCGCTTTCGAGTTCGCCGAGCAGGGCCGGTGTCACGCCTTTCTGGCCGACAAGGATCACGGCTTTGAGGTCATGCGCGAGCCCGCGCAGATAGCGCTTCTGCGATGCCTTCAAAGGGCCCGTTTCACGGGGTGCCGCCAAAGGCCGTGGCTTTTCGCGCTCGATCGGCCGTTCAGCATAGGTCGCCGGACGCGCCTTGGAGCGATCTTGAGATGACCCGGGGCGACCCCCGACGCTACGCGGCTTCTTGCGCTCGAACGGCTCGGGGCGGGTTCCCGTCACGCGCGGCTTGCGGTGTTCGACGGTTTGTCCCGGGCGCGCGCGCGGTTTTCCGGTGCGCGGTTTTGCGCGGACGGGGCCTTCGGATCGCAGGCCCTTGCCGGCGGCCGGAGAACGCGTATTGCGCCGTGGTGTGCGTGGAGTGGTGGGCATGAATGGACGCCGAATGAGGACGGGCGGTACGGGGCCGCGCAGGTCTTACAGGTTATCATGCGAAGTCAGGCGAATTCCTCGCCCTAGCCCGCATGGACAGGTGCGGACACTCCCACAGGCGCGATCTCGCGTTTCCCCAGGATTTTCGAGCGATGCCGCCGCGCAGCAAATCCAGCACCCGCTGGCTGAAGGAACATTTCAGCGATCCTTACGTGAAACGTGCGCAGGCCGAAGGCTGGCGTTCACGCGCGGTGTTCAAACTGGAGGAACTGATCGAGCGTGACCGGCTACTCAAGCCAGGCATGCTCATTGTCGATCTGGGCGCGGCGCCCGGCAGCTGGTCGCAGGTCGCGCGCGAACGGCTAGGCGAGAAAAATGGAGCGTGGCAGGGTCGCGTGATCGCGCTGGATATTCTGCCCATGGAGGGGATCGCCGGGGTCGACTTCATCCTCGGCGACTTTCGCGAGGATGCAGTGCTCGAACAATTGAAACAGGCTTTGGGGGGTTCGCAGGTCGATCTTGTGCTCTCCGACATGGCCCCCAATATGAGTGGCATGAGCGCAGTCGACCAGCCGCGCTCGATGCATCTGGTGGAACTGGCCGAAGAATTTGCCGCGGCGAACTTGCGCAGCGGCGGATCGTTTCTCACCAAGATATTCCAGGGTGAGGGTTTTGATGATTTCGTGCGGCGCTTGCGTACAGGATATGAGCGCGTCAGCATTCGCAAACCCAAGGCCTCGCGGGCGAGAAGTCCCGAGGTGTATGCGCTGGCCACCGGCAAGCGCGGCTGAGAGGTAAACGATTCATGCTCCACTTGCATCCAATCAATTCCATTGTTCGTAAGCAGTCCATGGGCTCTTGCGAGGGACTCGTCTGATGAATGACATGGTCAAGAATCTGTTGCTCTGGGCGGTCATCGCCGTCGTGCTGCTGACTGTTTTCCAGAGTTTCAATCCGCACTCGACCGCGCCCTCGGACGTGGCGTACTCGGATTTCACGCAGCAAGTCGGTAACGGCGGCATCGCGTCCGTCACATTCAGTGCCGAGATTCCGTCGAAGGCGACGGCCAAGCTGAAGGACGGCTCGCAGGTGTCGACGATCGTCCCGATCGACGGCAACAAGCAATTGCTCGACGTGCTCGCGAAGGCGAACATCGAGGTGCGCCAGACGCCGCAGGACAATGTGATGCCGCTGTGGCGCATCCTGCTTGACTGGGTGCCGATCCTCATTTTCATCGGATTGCTGGTTTATTTCATGCGCCAGATGCAGGCGGGCGCTGGTGGTAAAGGCGCGATGTCGTTCGGGCGTTCGCGGGCAAAGCTGCAGGGCGAGGACCAGATCAAGATCACGTTTGCCGATGTCGCCGGTTGCGACGAGGCGAAGGAGGAGGTCTCCGAACTGGTCGAATTCCTGCGCGATCCGTCCAAGTTCACCAAGCTCGGTGGCAAGATTCCGCGTGGTGTGCTCATGGTCGGTTCGCCGGGTACCGGCAAGACCCTGCTCGCCAAGGCGATCGCAGGCGAGGCCAAGGTGCCGTTCTTCTCGATCTCCGGGTCCGATTTCGTTGAGATGTTCGTCGGCGTTGGCGCGGCGCGCGTGCGCGACATGTTCGAGCAGGCAAAGAAGCAGGCACCGTGCATCATCTTCATCGACGAAATTGATGCGGTCGGTCGTCACCGTGGCGCAGGCCTTGGCGGCGGACATGACGAACGCGAGCAGACGCTGAACCAGCTGCTGGTCGAGATGGATGGTTTCGAGGGCAGCGAAGGCGTGATCGTGATTGCCGCGACAAACCGTCCCGACGTGCTCGATCCTGCGTTGCTGCGCCCGGGTCGCTTCGACCGCCAGGTCGTGGTGCCGCTGCCGGACGTGCGCGGTCGCGAGCAGATCCTGAAGGTGCACATGCGCAAGGTGCCGATGTCGAACGACGTCGACCCGATGACGATCGCACGCGGCACGCCGGGATTCTCGGGTGCCGATCTCGCCAATCTCGTCAACGAGGCGGCGCTGTTTGCTGCGCGCGAGAATTCGCGCGAAGTGCGCATGATCCATTTCGAGAAAGCCAAGGACAAGATCATGATGGGCGCCGAGCGCCGCTCGATGCTCATGAGCGACGCCGAAAAGAAGCTGACTGCATATCACGAGGCCGGGCACGCGATCATCGGTCGTCTGGTTCCCGATCACGACCCGGTCTACAAGGTGACCATCATCCCGCGCGGGCGTGCGCTTGGCGTCACGATGTATCTGCCCGAGAACGATCGCTACAGCTACAACAAGGAAAACATCGAGAGTCGTCTGTGCTCGCTGTACGGTGGGCGCGTTGCGGAAGAACTGATCTTCGGCGCCGATGGTGTCACGACAGGTGCATCGAACGACATCGAACGCGCGACCAAGATGGCGCGCAACATGGTCACCAAGTGGGGCTTGTCGGACAAGCTCGGACCGATCGCGTACGGCGAGGAAGACGAGGAAGTATTCCTTGGGCGTTCTGTCACGCAGCACAAGAATGTCTCCGACGGCACCGCGCGTCTGATCGACGAGGAAGTGCGTGAAATCCTCGATCGCGCATACGCGCGCAGTACGCAGCTGCTCGCCGACAACATCGGCAAGCTGCATGTGATGGCTGAGGCCTTGCTGCAGTACGAGACGATCGATGCGCAGCAGATCGAGGAGATCATGACGGGTCGCGACGTGAGCCCGCCGAAGGACTGGACCAGCGATTCCAAGCCAGGTTCGGGTTCGGGCGGAGCGAAACCGCGTGGCGAGAACCCGATTGGTGGCGCTGCGGTGCAGCCGCGGATGCGCAATGACTGAGATTTTTCTGCACGAGCGAAACGAAAGCCGCCGCAAGGCGGCTTTTGTTTGGGGGGTGGGTAGGAACTGCGTAGGAGCGGCTCCAGTTGCGATGCCTCCAAGCCCTCCCCTTCAAGGGGAGGGTTGGGTGGGGATGGTGTGCCGCCCGGCAGAAAACATTGCGGCTTCCGCCGCTCCTACAGATCGAGCCTGCGGTTACACTCGGCCGATGTTCTTTCCCGTCCTCGACTGCAACGGCCGCGAACTCGCGCTCGATCGCGCGCGCATAGCCGGCATCGTCAACGTCACACCGGATTCGTTTTCCGACGGCGGTGAATACCTCGACGCGGAGCGGGCGATTGCGCACGGGTTGGCATTGGTCGAGGAAGGCGCCGATCTCCTCGACATTGGCGGTGAATCGACGCGACCCGGCGCTGCCGAGGTTTCGGTGGATGAAGAGTTGGCGCGCGTCGTCCCGGTGATCGAGGCTTTGTCGAAACGGATTTCCGTACCGATCGCGATCGATACATCCAAACCCGAGGTTATGCGTGCGGCGGTTGCAGCAGGCGCTGGGCTCATAAACGATGTCTTTGCCCTGCGTCGCGAAGGCGCGCTGGACGCTGCAGCGGACCTGGGCGTGCCGGTGTGCGTGATGCACATGCGGGGTGAGCCGCGCACGATGCAGGACGCGCCCGACTACGATGATGTCGTCGCCGAGGTGCATCGCTTCCTCGCTGAGCGTCTGTTCGCGTGCCAGATGGCGGGCATAGACAAGAAAAAGATCCTGCTCGATCCGGGGTTCGGTTTCGGCAAATCACTGGAAAACAATCTTGAGCTGTTGCGTGGGCTCGATCGGTTTCCCGAACTCGGGCCGATCATGGTCGGTCTTTCGCGCAAGGCAACGATCGGCACCCTGACGGGTCGCGAACATCCAGCAGACCGCGCGGGCGGTTCGGCCGCCGCAGCCATGATCGCGGTGCAGAAGGGCGCATTGATCGTGCGCGTGCACGATGTCGCGGTCACGCGCGATGCGCTGGCGATATGGCAGGCTGTCGGCGACTCCGCGAAGCCGCGCGCACGCAAGCCTTCGAAAACCACGCTTTGGGATGACGACTAGCGCTGGCTCGTCGTAGAAGGCCGGTCGCGCGGATGCGCCTGGCGAAACCGGTATCTCGTAGCGGCAGCTGTGTCAGTGCAGGGCATTCACCAGACCGCGGCGACCGAGGTATTCGACGATGAGCGTCGCCGCCGTTTCAGCGTCGCTGTGCATCGTTTCTATGTGTAAGTCGGGTGCCTCGGGAATTTCGTAGGGGGAATCGATGCCGGTGAAATTCTTCAGCTCGCCCTTGCGTGCCTTGCGGTAGAGGCCTTTAGGGTCGCGCTGCTCGACGACTTCGAGCGGCGTGTCGACGAAGATCTCGATGAATTCGCCGTCCTCGACCATGCTGCGCGCGAGGCGGCGCTCCGAGCGGAACGGCGATATGAACGCGGTGATCACGATGAGACCCGCATCGACCATGAGCCTGGCCACTTCGCCGACGCGCCGGATGTTCTCGACGCGATCGGCGTCGGTGAACCCCAGGTCTTTGCTGAGACCGTGGCGCACATTGTCGCCGTCGAGCAGATACGTGCGCGCGCCGCGCGCGTGCAACTGGCGCTCGACGATATTCGCGATGGTCGACTTGCCGCTGCCGGACAGACCCGTGAGCCAGAGTACGCAGGGCTTGTGACCGTTCTGGCGCGCGCGCGCCTGCTTGTCGACCTCGACCGCTTGCCAGTGAATGTTCTGCGAGCGCCGCAGCGAGAAATGCAGCAGGCCCGCGCCGACGGTCTGGTTGGTGTAGCGGTCAATGACGATGAAGCCACCCATGTCGCGGTTCTGCGCGTAGGCGTCGAATGCGACTGCTCGATCGAGCGTGATGTTGCACACGCCGATCTCGTTGAGCTCCAGCGTCTTCGCCGCGAGATGGTCCAGGCTGTTCACATCGACGACGTACTTCGGATGGCCAATCGCCGCACCGAGCGTGCTCGCGCCGAGTTTCACCAGATAGGGTCGGCCGGGCAGCATCGCGACCTCTGACATCCAGATGACGGTGGCCTCAAACTGGTCGGCGAGTCCGGCCGGATCGTTCGCGGCACAGATCACGTCGCCGCGGCTGATATCGATCTCGTCGGCAAGGGTCAGGGTCACCGATTGCCCCGATTGTGCTGCTGCGAGATCGCCGTCGAGCGTGACAATGCGCGCCACCGTCGATTGCTTGCCCGAGGGCAGTACGCGGATGGCATCGCCCGGCTTGACGCGACCGGCAAGGATGCGCCCCGAATAGCCGCGAAAATCGAGGTTGGGTCGATTTACCCACTGCACCGGCATGCGTAACGCCACTGCATCATCGGTTGCGTCGATGTCGACCTGTTCGAGGCAATGCAGCAGGCTCGGGCCCGCGTACCAGGGCGTATTGGCGCTACGCGCGGTCATGTTGTCGCCGCGCAGGGCGGACAGCGGGATGCTGACGATGTGTTCGATACCGAGTTTCGCAGCGAAAGCGCGATAGTCGCGATCAATCGCGTCGAACGTTGTGCGCGACCAATCGACGAGGTCGAGCTTGTTGATCGCGAGCACGACTCGACGGATGCCGAGCAGCGAAACAAGATAACTGTGCCGGCGTGTCTGCGTCAGCACGCCCTTGCGCGCGTCAACGAGGATCACGGCCAAGTCCGCGGTCGATGCGCCGGTGACCATGTTGCGTGTGTACTGCTCGTGTCCGGGTGTGTCGGCGACGATGAACTTGCGATGTTCGGTCGCGAAGAATCGATACGCGACGTCGATCGTGATGCCCTGTTCGCGTTCAGCGCTGAGACCGTCGACGAGCAATGCGAAATCGGGCGCGTCGCCCTGGGTGCCGAATTTGCGCGAATCCGCGTCGAGCGCGGTCAGCTGGTCGTCGAACAATGCTTTTGCCTCGAACAGCAGGCGGCCGATCAGGGTGCTCTTGCCATCGTCGACGCTGCCGCAGGTGATAAAGCGCAGCAGGTCCTTGTTGGCCGTTGCCGCAAGCCCGTTTGCGATGTCGGCACCGATTGCCTGGGTGGGCGCGGCCATCAGAAATAACCCTCGACTTTTTTCTTTTCCATTGACGCGCTCGCGTCGTGGTCGATCAGGCGGCCCTGACGCTCGGTTGTCCGTGCCAGCTGCATTTCGCGGATGATCGCGGCGAGCGTGTCCGCTTCCGATTCGACGGCGCCTGTGAGCGGATAGCAGCCAAGCGTGCGAAAGCGAACCTTGCGCAGCTGCGGCGCCTCCCCATCGCGCAACGGAAACCGCGCGTCGTCGAGCATCACGAGTTGACCATCTCGTTCGACTACGGGGCGGTGTGCGGCGAAGTACAGGGGCACGATCGGGATATCCTCGTGCTGGATGTATTGCCAGACATCGAGTTCGGTCCAGTTCGACAGCGGGAACACGCGGATGCTTTCGCCGGGATTGCGTCGCGCGTTGTAGAGGCGCCACAGTTCCGGTCGCTGGTTCTTCGGGTCCCATCGATGCTGATCGGAGCGGAACGAGAACACGCGCTCCTTGGCTCGCGACTTCTCCTCGTCACGGCGGGCGCCGCCGAACGCGACGTCGAAACCGTACTGATCGAGCGCCTGCTTGAGTCCCTGCGTCTTCCACATGTCGGTATGCACCGACGAGCCGTGCTCAAACGGATTGATGCCCAGGCGCTGCGCTTCAGGGTTGGTGTGGACAAGTAGCTGCATACCCGATTCGGCGGTCATGCGCGTGCGGAAGTCGTACATCGCCTGGAACTTCCACGTCGTGTCGACGTGCAGCAACGGAAATGGTGGGCGCGATGGAAAGAACGCCTTGCGCGCGAGATGCAGCATGACCGAGCTGTCCTTGCCGATCGAATACAGCATGACCGGACGTTCGGATTCCGCGACGGCTTCGCGCAGGATGTCGATGCTTTCGGCTTCCAGCC
>JBDSXV010000038.1:0-7164 GCA_039926025.1 Dokdonella sp. | reverse complement strand
ACATCCGCATCATCAATGGCGGCGGCGCGCTGTACGAAAAACAGCCCAAGGTCTATCCGCGCGAGATCGATGGTCGCTTCCAGCGTCTGCGCACGATGGTCGTGTTCTGGCTGCTGGGCATGTTCTATGCGTTTCCGTGGATCAGCATCGGCGGCCAGCAACTGGTCCTGTTCGATCTGCCCGCGCGACGCTTCCATCTGTTCGGCCTCACGTTCTGGCCGCAGGATTTCTTCCTGCTGACCATGCTTCTGGTCATTGCAGCGCTGAGCCTTTTCTTCTTCACGTCGCTCGCCGGGCGCTTGTGGTGCGGCTACGCCTGTCCGCAAACGGTGTGGACCGAAGTGTTCCTCTGGATGGAACGCTACGTTGAAGGCGATCGCAACGCGCGCATGCGGCTCGACAAGGCGCCCTGGAGTCGCAGCAAGCTTGCGCGCAAGGCGACCAAACAGCTGATCTGGATAAGCTTTGCACTGTGGACGGGCTTCACCTTCGTCGGCTTCTTCACGCCGATCAGGGAACTCGGACGCGAAGTCGTCATGGCCCAACTGGGTGGCTGGGAATTGTTCTGGGTCGTGTTCTACGCGTTTGCCACGTACGGCAACGCAGGCCTGCTGCGCGAACAGGTCTGCAAGTACATGTGTCCGTATGCGCGTTTCCAGAGTGCCATGTTCGATCGCGATACGCTGGTCATCAGCTATGACGTGCAGCGCGGCGAGCCACGCGGGCATCGATCGCGCAGCGCCGCATTGCGTGCGGTCGACGTCGCAGGCGCCAGCGTCTCGGCACCCGCGCTTGGAGACTGCATCGACTGCCTGGCCTGCGTCCAGGTCTGCCCCACCGGAATCGACATCCGTGATGGCCTGCAGATCGAATGTATCGCGTGCGCCGCATGCATCGACGCGTGCGATGCGGTGATGGACAAGATGGCCTTTTCGCGCGGCCTCATCCGCTATACGACGGAAAGCGAACTCGCCGGCCAGCCGCGGCGCATCGTGCGGCCGCGAACGCTCGTCTACGCAGGTGTCCTGCTTGCCTTCATCGCGGCGTTCAGCTGGGGCGTCGTGGCGCGCAAGCCGCTCATCGTCGAAGTGCTGCACGATCGCAATGCCCTGTTCCGCCTGGTTGGCCGCGACTCGATCGAGAACAGCTACAACGTCAAGCTCGCCAACAAGGGCGATCAGGCGATCGAATTGACGCTGCGTCCCGAAACATCACTGCCTCTCACGGCGATCGGCGCACCGGCCGCGACTCTCGAACCGGGAGAAGTTTTTTCGCTGCCGCTCACATTGCGCGCCAGCGCAGGCACCGTGCATGGGCGTGCTCCGATCCTCGTCGCGGTGGTCAGGAAGGACGGGACGGTCATCGCGCGCGGCAAAACACATTTCTTTGCGCCGGAGGTTCCATGAAACCCGCTTCGCGTCCCGAATTGACAATGCCGTGGTTCCGCGTCATCGAAATGTGGCTCGTCCTTGTGCTCCTGGCAGGCGCGGTCATCGGTTCGTTTGCGCTGCTCGCTGCGGCATTGAGGCATCCGGACCTTCATTTGACCGTGCCCAACGAAGTTCCCAGGTCGAGCGTGATGCCGCCGCAGCAACCGGCCGCTGTCAAGGCGGCATCGAATCGTTCCGCGTCGCCTGCGCCGTGATACGACATGGGCTCCTGTTTTCACTGTGGTGAATCCGTCCCGCCCGACGTGCGCTTGAGCGCAAACGTCGGCGGCGACATGCGCCCGGTGTGTTGCATCGGCTGCCAGGCGGCCGTCGAGTGGATCGCAGGATTGGGGCTGGCCGATTACTATCGATTGCGCGAGGGACCGGCAGTACGCGCCACATCGGAATCCGGCTACGCCGAATGGGACCGCCCGCGACTCGCGCGCATGCACGTACGCATCCTCGGTGCCGACCGATCGGAAGCCGTGCTGCTTGTCGAGGGCCTGCGTTGTGCGGCGTGCGCGTGGTTGATCGAGCGAGCGTTGACGAGTGCGCCCGGCGTGCACGAAGTGGGCGTGAATGCGGTCATGCGCCGCGTGCGGATCGTGTTCGATCCGCAATCCATTCGCCTGTCGGACCTGATGCAGGCGCTCGCGCGCCTGGGCTATGCGCCGCATCCGCTCTGCGCAGCGGCCATCGACTCGCTGCGTCAGCGCGAATCGCGCATCGCGATGAAGCGCCTCGCCGTCGCCGGCCTCGGCACGATGCAGGCGATGATGTATGCGGTCGCGCTGTATGCGGGCGTGTTCGACGGCATCGATTCCAGCGTGCGCGAATTCTTTCGCTGGATGGGCATGCTGGTTGCGACACCGGTTGTGCTGTATTCGGCAAGCGCGTTCTTCGCCGGCGCCGTTCGCGAATGGCGCGCCCACCGGCTGTCGATGGACACGCCGATAGCGATCGCGATCGCATCGATCTACATGGCGAGTGCGGCGGCAACGATGCGCGGCAGCGGCGAGGTCTATTTCGACTCGGTCAGCATGTTCGTCTTCTTCCTGCTGCTAGGGCGCTATGTCGAAATGCGCACGCGCCACCGCGCAAGCGATGTCGTCGACGCACTGGCGCGCCTGCAACCCGCCACCGCCGAACGACGCGTGGGAGAACGCTACGAAACCGTCGGCGTGCACGAGCTCGAAATAGGCGATCGCGTTCGTGTTGCAAGCGGCAGCACCTTCCCAGTCGATGGCACGCTCGTCGCGGCACGCTGTCTCGTCGACGAATCCGTATTGACGGGTGAATCGGCGCCACGTTCGCACCTCGCCGGCGATGCGGTCATCGCGGGCAGCATCGCGCTCGACGGCCCGGTGGAAATCGTCGTCCTGCGCCTGGGGGCCGACACGTTGCTGGCCGGGATCGCGCGCATGGTGACCCGCGCCGGCAGCGCGCGACCGCGCCTGGTCACGATCGCCGATGCTGCGGCGGCGCGCTTCGTACTCCGCATCCTGGCGATAACCGCGCTGACGGCGGTGGCATGGCTGATACTTGATCCGGTACGCGCGTTCGCGAGCGCCGTCTCCGTCCTCGTCATCAGCTGTCCGTGCGCGTTCGCGCTCGCCGCGCCCGCATCGCTGACAAGGGCGGTTGCCCTGCTGGCGCGCAACGGCGTGCTCGTGGTGGATGCGAATGCGCTCGAAACCCTCGCGCACGTCGACCGCTTCGTTTTCGACAAGACGGGAACCCTCACCGAGCCCAGGATCGATATTGCCGGCATCTCCGTGTCGCGCGGCACACCAGAGGAGGCGCTTGGTCTTGCCGCTGCGCTCGAGCAGGGCAGCACGCACCCGCTTGCACAGGCGCTTCGCGTGGCCGCCGTTGGCGTCGAGCTGCCGTTGGCATCGGCCCTCGGAATTACCGCAGGAGGAGGCGTATTTGGCAGGATCGGGGAGCGTGAACTGCGCCTCGGGCGGACCACATTCGCACTGGGCGGCGTTGGCCTCGATGACGACGTGCTCGTGCTCGCGGATTCGCTCGGTGAAATTGCGCGTTTCCCCGTGAACGAGCGCCTGCGTCAGGAGGTGCCGGCGACGATCTCGACGTTGCAGGGCGAAGGAGCGGATTGCGAGCTGCTCAGCGGCGATCATCCGGCCCGCGTCGCAACGGTCGCAGCTGCGCTTGGGCTGCGTGCCTGGTCGGCGCGCGCGACACCCACCGACAAGCTCATGCGCATACAGAAGCTTCGCGAAGACGGGCATGTGGTCGCCATGATCGGTGATGGAGTCAACGATGCCCCCGTGCTCGCCGCGGCTGATGTCGCGATCGCCATCGGGAGCGGCGCGGCGCTCGCACACGCAGCCAGCGGCATCCTTCTCGCGGAATCGGGGGTGGCGGGCATCCTGCGCGCCCGCGACATCGCGCGGCAGATGCTGCGCATCCTGCAGCGCAACCTGCGCTGGACCTACGCCTACAACATCGTCGCCGTGCCACTCGCCGCGTTCGGACTCGTGCCGCCCTGGCTGGCTGCACTCGGCATGTCCGCAAGTTCACTGCTGGTTGTCGCCAATTCATTCGCGATCGGTCGCGTGAACGCAACGCGTCATCCGATCAAGCCGCACCCGCCAGTGGTGGCGATCGCAGCATCGGGTGCCGCATGAATATCATCCTTCTGCTGATTCCGGTCAGCCTGATCCTGCTCGGCATCGGCGTCACCGCCTTCTTCTGGGCGGTCGAGGATGCCCAGTTCGACGATCTGGATTCGCCCGGCCTCATGCCCCTGGCCGAAGAAAGCATGCCCATCGTCAAATCCGAAACACCGCCGTGATGGGCTCCCTGACGACAGGTTCCGTGCTGCTGCTGGGCCTCGTCGCAAGCGGTCACTGCGTGGTGATGTGCGGGGGAATCAGCGGCGCGCTCGGCGTGGTGACGGCAAAAGACAGCAAGGGCAGACCGCAGCGGAGTCTCCTTGTCGCCTATCAATTCGGAAGGATTGCGTCGTACGCATTGGCGGGCTTGATTATCGGGAGCGTCGGCGATGGCCTGCTCTCCCTGCTCGATCTCGATGTCGTGCGCACGGCTTTGCGAATCGCAACCGGCGTCGTCCTGGCCCTGACCGCGTGGCCGATGCTGGGGTACGCACAGCCACCCGGGCTCGGATTCGGACGCTGGGTGTGGCCGCACATCGCACAATGGGGTCGTCGACTGATCCCTGTCACCAGCGCCCTGCGTGCGTTCGGATTCGGCATGCTGTGGGGCTGGATGCCCTGCGGCATCGTCTACAGCGTTCTGCTGATCGCCGCGCTTTCCGCGCACCCGCTCCAGGCAGCCGCCATCATGGCTGCGTTCGGTATCGGAACGCTGCCTGCCATGCTGGCGGTTGGCTACAGTGCTCATAGACTCGTCGCGTGGACTTCCCGGCGCAACGTCCGGCTCGGCATCGGCTGCGGCCTGCTCGTGTGCGCGCTCGCCATCTCCATCGCGCCCTGGCTCTTGTTGTACTTCCCTGCCCTGCATGCATGGATGCCCGCCGATTGCATTGCAGCCCTTCGTTGAACACTCATCGTTGCGCTCGCGCATCAAAGTGACATTGCGGCGTTGCCATCGCGCAAGCGGGGATTCGCCGCCCGCATTCAACTCCAACCATCGGGAGAAACATCTTGAACTGGAAGAACACGACGGACCGCTACGGATCGCTGTCGATCGCCATGCACTGGCTCATGCTGCTGCTGTTGGTGGCGGTCTACGCCTGTATCAACTTGCGCGAACTCTACCCACGCGGCAGCGATCTTCGCGACGCACTGAAAACTTGGCATTTCATGCTCGGCTTGAGTGTCTTTCTGCTCGTGTTCGTGCGCCTGGCGCTGCGCGCAGGCCCCACTCCGCGCATCGTACCCGCGATTCCCGTCTGGCAGGAACGCTTCGCTCTGGCGATGCATGCCGTGCTGTATGCATTCATGATTGCGATGCCGTTGCTCGGATGGTTGTCACTCAGTGCCGCCGGCAAGCAGATCCCTTTTTTCGGCCTGCAGCTGCCGGCTCTCGTCGCGCCGGACAAGTCGCTTGCCGAATCCGCGCAGGAGCTTCATGAGACCATCGGCACGATCGGCTACTACCTGATCGGATTGCACGCAGCCGCAGCACTGGTTCACCATTACGTATCGCGCGACAACACGTTGCTGCGCATGCTGCCTCGTCGCCAGCGGCATCGCAAAAATCGAGGGACTAGAGTCACTGCGGGCTGCTTTGGCTATCATGAAAGCGCGCCTCGGTTCGCAGGTCCGAGGCGCAGCAATGCAGCGCCGCATCGGTCATTGATCGGGCGGGATCACGGCGCGTGCAGCGATGCGTCCCAGCGCCATTGCCGCACCTCGGGCATGTCCTCGCCGTGCTCGACGATGTAGCGGCGGTGCGTCGCCAGTTTGTCCGCAAACAACTCGCGCACGCCGACACCGCGCTGACCCAGCGACGGCAAGCGATCGATCGCAGCAATGGCAAGGTGGTAGCGGTCTATCGCGTTGAGTACCGTCATGTCGAATGGCGTTGTCACCGTGCCTTCTTCCCGGTATCCGTGCACGTGGAAGTTGTCGTGGTTGGCACGGCGATAAGTGAGCTGGTGGATCAGGCGCGGATAGGCATGGAAGGCGAAAATCACCGGCTTGTCGCGTGTGAACAGTGCATCGAAGCTCGCATCGGTGAGGCCGTGCGGATGCTCCGTGCAAGGCTGCAACTTCATCAGGTCGACGACGTTCACCACGCGCACCTTCAGCTCCGGCAGATGCGTACGCAGCAGAGAGACGGCTGCCAGCGTTTCCAGCGTAGGCACGTCTCCGCAGCAGGCCATGACCACATCGGGCGACGTGTACCCGTCGTTGCTTGCCCACGCCCAGGTACCGATGCCTGCGGCGCAATGCTCGATCGCCGCGTCCATCGACAGCCATTGCGGCGCAGGATGCTTTCCCGCCACCACGACATTGACGTAGTTGCGGCTGCGCAGGCAGTGATCCATCACGGACAACAGGCAATTCGCGTCCGGCGGCAAGTACACGCGAATCACTTCGGCTTTCTTGTTGACGACCACTTCGATGAAGCCAGGATCCTGGTGCGTGAAGCCGTTATGGTCCTGACGCCAGACGTGTGACGCCAACAGATAGTTCAGCGAAGCGATCGGCACGCGCCAGGGAATCGCACGCGCGATCTTCAGCCATTTCGCGTGCTGGTTGAACATCGAATCGACGATGTGCACGAAGGCTTCGTAGCAGTTGAAGAGACCGTGTCGGCCTGTGAGGAGATAGCCTTCCAGCCAGCCTTGGCACTGGTGTTCGCTGAGCATTTCCATCACCCGCCCTTGCGGTGCGAGGAATTCGTCCGAAGGCACGACATCCGCCTGCCACTGCCGATGGGTCACCTCGAACAACGCCTCCAATCCATTGGACAGCGTTTCGTCCGGACCGAAGTGGCGGAAATTGGCATGCGCCTCGTTGAGCTTCAGGACATCGCGCAGGAACGGACCCAGCACGTGCGTGTCGCCGATGCCCGGCACGCCCGGCGTGGGCACGTTCACGCCGTAGTCGCGGTAAGACGGCATCGTCAGGTCGCGCAGCAGACGGCCGCCGTTGGCATGCGGATTGGCACCCATGCGCCGCTCGCCTCGCGGCGCGAGGTCGGCAAGCTCGGGCATCAAGCTACCCGCCTCGTCGAACAGCTCCTCGGGGCGATAGCTTTTCAACCAGGCTTCGAGCAG
>JBDSXV010000037.1:0-8578 GCA_039926025.1 Dokdonella sp. | reverse complement strand
ACATCGCGACGCAACATGCCGGCCTGTCGGTATTCGCCGGCGTCGGCGAGCGTACCCGCGAAGGCAACGACTTCTATCACGAGATGATCGAAGCCGGCGTCATCAAGCTCGACAACATCAGCGAATCAAAGGTCGCGATGGTGTACGGCCAGATGAACGAGCCGCCGGGCAACCGCCTGCGCGTCGCGCTGACCGGCCTCACCATGGCCGAGTACTTCCGCGACGACATCGATCCGGCGACCGGCAAGGGCCGCGACATACTGTTCTTCGTCGACAACATCTACCGCTACACGCTCGCCGGAACCGAAGTGTCCGCGCTGCTCGGCCGCATGCCGTCGGCGGTGGGTTACCAGCCGACACTGGCCGACGAAATGGGCCGTTTGCAGGAACGCATCACCTCGACCAAGACCGGTTCAATCACCTCGATCCAGGCCGTCTACGTGCCGGCCGACGACTACACCGATCCGTCTCCGGCAACGACCTTCGCGCATCTCGATTCGACCGTGGCTTTGTCACGTGAAATCGCCAGCCTCGGCATCTATCCGGCGGTCGATCCACTGGCGTCGACCAGCCGCCAGCTTGATCCGCTGGTGATCGGCACCGAGCACTACGAAACCGCGCGTCGCGTGCAGGGCACCCTGCAGCGCTACAAGGAACTGAAGGACATCATCGCGATCCTCGGCATGGACGAGCTCAGCGAAGAAGACAAGCAGTCGGTCATGCGCGCACGCAAGATCGAGAAGTTCTTCTCGCAGCCGTTCACCGTCGCGCAGGTTTTCACCGGCGCTCCGGGCAAGTACGTGACGCTGAAGGAAACCATCCGCGGCTTCAAGATGATCTGTGACGGTGAGTGCGATCACCTGCCGGAGCAGGCGTTCTATATGGTCGGCGGCATCGACGAGGCCTTCGAGAAGGCCAAGGCGATGGAGAAGAAGGCCGCCTGACGGCTGCCGGGATTCGGGATTTGAGATTCGGGATTCGCAAGAGCGGAATTTCGCGAATCGGCAGGGTTGACGCTCTTCCGAATCCCGAATCCCGAATTTCGAATCCCGCTCCGAGTAAAGCGAGGAATACATGACAACAATCCGCTGCGACATCGTCAGCGCCGAGGAAGAGATCTTCCACGGCAATGCACAGATGGTCATCGCGACTGGCGAAATGGGCGAGCTCGGCATTGCGCCGCGCCACGCGCCGCTGATCACTCGCCTGAAGCCGGGCCAGGTGCGCGTGCAACTGGAGAACGGCGAAGAGCAGTTCTTTTATGTCTCCGGCGGCATCCTGGAAGTGCAGCCGACGGTCGTGACCATCCTTGCCGACACGGCGATCCGCGCCAAGGATCTCGATGAAGCGGCTGCGCGCAGTGCGAAGGATGAAGCCGAACGCGCACTCGCGAACCGTACCGACGCAATGGAAGTGGCTCAGGCGCAAGCCCAGCTCGCACAGGCGATGGCGCAGTTGCAGGCACTGGATCGCCTGCGGCGTTCGCTCAAGCACTGAGCTTGTAAATCGCTGCACTGTGAATCGAAACGCCGGCGCAAGCCGGCGTTTTGTCATAGAGTGCGCCGTCGACGCAAGCTCGCGCGCGCCCATGCCGCTACTCGTTTTCCTTTTATTCGCCTTTGCAGCGTCTGCCAAAGCGTCCAACGGCAGCGGCGACCCGAGCGACTATCGGCTCTGGCTGACCGCGCAGATCCAGGTTCCCCGGCACGCCGACACTGCAGCCTCATCCATCCTTGCCGTCGTATGGCAACACCAGCAATGCGCGCGCGACGCCGCTTGCCACGTACGCGTGGTCGAAAGCGAAGCTGCAAAGCTCGCGCATGCGAAAGCGGCAGGAGATCCGGCCCTGCTGGCGTTGCTGGCGGGAGCCGAGGACCCGACGCTTGATTCCTCACGACGTGCGAATCGTTGGCGCGAACTGGCCAAGATGGATGTCCGCAACAGCTATCCATCGTTGGTGCTCGCCGGTATCCGTTGGCAACGTGACGAACGAACGCTCGCGCTTTCGTCGCTGAGACAATCCATCGCGAGGCCGCGCTTCGACGACTACTACTCGACGATGTTCTTTTCCGTGAAGCAGTCTTTTGATGGGCATCCCCCCGGCCTGACGGAATTGGCACCGTGTGCCTTGGCGGGTGAAGCCGCGCCTGCAAGTATCGATGAAACCGGGCGAAGCTTGGCCGCCATCAACGATCTGCTCGGCAGCATCGGGTTCACACAACTCACCAGCATTCTGGCGATGTGCAAGACAACAACTGATCCAATCGATCGCGAACGCCGAGCGCTTTGCGACTCGATCGGTGCAAAGATGGATGCGCAGGCAACCACATCCCTGAGCCAGAACATCGGACTCGCGCTGCGGCGATTCTCGACCGGGGATGCGGATCTACAGGCGCGCTACACGCAACAGCAGCATGACAATCTGGATGACCTGCAAGGATCACTCTGGTGGATCGAGTCTGCGCAAAGCGCGGTCCGACGCGAGGCCACGGCACTGTGGCTCGGGGAATTCGCGCGCGCCGGTGAACTTGCCGGCGCTGCAATGCTGCGCAAGCAGTATGGCGATTCGCCGGAGCCGCGCGCGAAACGTGAAGCGAACTGGCGCAAGAGACTCGCTGAAGGGCAAGCTTGCTATGCGAAGCGCATCAAGACGGAGGAGTCATTGTCGAAGGAATCATCGTCGCGAACTGCCGCAGGAGCCCATCCATAGCGGATTCCACTGGCATGGCTGAAGAGGCGCAGCTATAGACCGAGTGCCGCGGGGCAAGGATGTCGCCCAGGGCCAGCAGACCATCCACTCGGCGTTCGCCGATCCACGCGCCGCGCCATCCGAACGCCGAGGCGTCAACACGATTCCAATCGACTTCGACGACGACAACCTGTATGCGCCCGGCGAATTGTCGCTGGCGCGCTGATGCGGCAGCGACGACCTGACGCTCGCCGCGCTGCAGTCCGGCACCAGCCAGGAATTGCATGGCGTCCCGGTTGCGTTTGAGCTTGCGAATCCCCCGCGGGCGACTTGATGCCGAACCAGGCCAATGGGCTAGTCAATCCGTCGCTCCTCCGTCACGCCCGGCATCAACGACCGTTATGGGCGCGGCGTCCGACCCCAGCACGGCCGAACACGACGACGTGATCTTCGACCGTGGTTTTGACTGATCCGCCATGCCGACCCGACGAGCGAGCGGATCTGGCGTAAAGACGGTACGCGGCGCAACGAGGACGCGTCTAGAATGTGCGCTGTTTCTCATTCCGGAGACCCCCTGTGACCGGTACGCCCCTGCATGTGATCGTCCTCGCCGCTGGCGAGGGCAAGCGAATGAAATCGTCCAAGCCCAAAGTGTTGATGCCGCTCGCGGGCCGGCCGATGCTCAGCCATGTGCTCGAAACCGCACGCGCACTGCAACCGGCACGCATCCACATCGTCTATGGCCATCTGGGCGAACAGGTGCAGGCCGCGCTGACCGACCTTGGTGATCTGACCTGGGTACACCAGCCGGAGCAACGCGGCACCGGACATGCGGTGAAGCTTGCGATGCCGGGCATTCCCGAAGGCGCTCGCGTGCTGGTGCTGTATGGCGATGTGCCGCTGATCCGCGGCGACACGCTGGGCAACCTCCTCGCGCTGGAAATGCCACTGGCAGCGCTGGTGACCCAACTCGACAATCCCTACGGCTACGGTCGCGTCGTGCGCGACGGTATCGGCCGCATCCGCGCCATCGTCGAGGAAAAGGACTGCACGCCGGAACAACGCGCCATCAGCTGGGTCAACAGCGGCATCCTCGCCGCGGACGCGCGCCGCCTGCGCGTCTGGATCAACAATCTGACCGATGCCAATGCACAGCGCGAGTACTACCTGACCGACGTGTTCGCGCAGGCGAACGAAGAAGGTGAGCCCGCCGAGGCCAGCCTGTGCATCAACCCGCAGGAAGTGTTCGGCGCAAACGACGCCTGGCAGCTCGCCGGCCTCGAGCGCATGTACCAGCGCATGCGCGCGACGCATCTGGCTGCAGCAGGAGTCCGTTTCGCCGATCCGGTTCGCTTCGATGTGCGCGGCGACGTGCGCGTCGGACGCGATGTCGAAATCGACATCGACGTGATCCTCGAAGGCCTGGTCGAACTCGGTGACGAGGTCCGCATCGGACCGTTCTGCCGGGTGCGCAATTCCACCCTCGCCGCCGGCACCATCGTGCGTTCGCATTGCAACCTCGACGGCGTGGTCACCCATGGTCCCTGTGATATCGGTCCGTTCGCGCGCCTGCGCCCCGGCACCGAGCTTGGCGCACACGTGCGCATCGGCAACTTCGTCGAGACCAAGAAGGCGCACTTTGGCGAGAACTCCAAGGCAGGCCACCTCAGCTATATCGGCGACGCCGAGATCGGCGCGAACGTCAACATCGGCGCCGGCACGATTACCTGCAACTACGATGGCGTGAACAAGCACCTGACGACGATCGAGGACGGTGCCTTCATCGGTTCGAACACCTCGCTGGTTGCGCCGGTCAAGGTCGGCAAGGACGCCACCATCGGCGCCGGTTCCGTGATCAACAAGGAAGCGCCGGCAGATACGCTCAGCCTCGCGCGCACGCGTCAGGCTGCCGTCCCCGGATGGCAGCGCCCCAGGAAGGTTTGAGCGCGTGGCAACGCGACTATGCCCGGAGAGCGCGTAGCGACGGCGTACACTTGCAGACGATGGTTTCCGTTGCGGTTTTCTGCAGCGGCAAACCCGATACACATGACGGGAATGAACATGAAATTCAACGCACTGCTGCGAATGGCCGTGGCGACGGGCATGGCGATCGCATTTGACGGTGCCTGTGCGACGGATTGGCCGCAGTTCGGCTACGACGTGGCGCACAGCGGCAACAATCCCGCCGAAAACGTTCTGACTGCGTCGAATGTCGCGCAGATGACACGACGCTACGCGGTCACGATTCCTGACACCGTCGACAGTGCGCCCGTCTACCTCGCCAATGTTTCGACGCCAGCGGGCGTGCGCAATCTGTTGTTCGCGCTGAGTCAAACCGGCAAGTTCCTCGCCATCGATGCAGCAACCGGCAGCGTGATGTGGTCGCATACGACCACCGGCTCGCCCGTGACTTCCTCTTCGCCGGCGATCGATCCAGACCACGCCTATGTCTACAGCCACGGCATGGACGGCAAGATCCACAAGTACCAGGTCGGCGACGGCACCGAGATCATCGACGCGCATTGGCCCGAGCTGTTCACCCTGAAGCCGAATGTCGAAAAGGCAAACGGCGGTCTTGCGCTCGCAACCTGGAACGGGACCAACTACCTGTACTCGGTAACCAGTGGATACCAGGACAGCGGCGACTACCAGGGCCACCTGACCACGATCAATCTCGCGAGCGGCGACCAGAAGGTCTTCAACGTCGCGTGCAGCAACAATACAACGCACCTCAGCAATGCCGCCGGTGCCAACGACTGCCCCAAGCTCGGAGGTTCGGCCGGCGCAGCGATCTGGGGACGCGGCGGTGCGGTATTCGACGCGAGCCTCGGCAAGCTCTATATCTCGAGTGGCAACGGCGCCTACACCGCGAACGTGAGTAACGGAATGTACTGGGGCGACAGTGTGCTTTCGCTGTCGCCGGACGGCACGGGCGCGACGCCAGGCGTGCCCTACGACAGCTATACGCCGATGAACTTCCAGTACCTGGACGACAGCGATAGCGACCTTGGCTCCATGTCGATCGCGCTGCTGCCGGTACCCTCAGGCAGCAGCCTCCTGCATGTCGGCATGCAGGGCGGCAAGGACGATGGCTTGCGCCTGATCAACCTGCAGGACATGAGCAGCGGCGGCGGTCCGCGCCACATCGGCGGCGAACTGCAACTGATCAACAGCAGCCACACCTACAACGGCGCGCGCGAACAGTCGGCGGTCTGGGTCGACGGCAGCGGCGCGACCTGGGTGTTCCATGCGAGCTTCAAAAACGGTCTCACCGCATACAAGATGAGCCTCGGTGCGGGCAACGTGCCGATGCTGACCTCGCAGTGGAATCAATACCGCGGCACCGCGATCGGCACCACCTCAGCGGTGATTGCCAATGGCGTGCTGTACCACGTGGGCGGTTGTGCGAACGTCGATTCCAACTGCCTGTTCGCACGCAATCCGCTCACTGGCGCTGCGCTGTGGAGCTCCGCTCCACTGGGCGAACTGCATTGGCAAAGCCCGATCGTGGTGAATGGCCGTGTCTACCTGTTTGACGCGGCGTCGCAGTTGCAGGCTTTTGGCACGACCAGCGTCGACCTGATCTTCGCAAACGGCTTCGAGACGCCGTAGAGACGATTCAACGGGGGCCCATCATGACTAGAGCTCGAACTCCCGTAGAACGAGAGATCGGCAACCTTATTGTCGCTGTTCAACAGGAATGGATGCGGCATGGTGGCGTGGACGGGGTCTGGCAAGAAAGTGAACACGTGATGCATCGCAGTCATGAGTTGCTGATTCACGCAAAAACAGAAAATCTTCCAAGCTTCCTCGAAGGGCGCACAGTGGCGCAATTCCTCGGAGAATCCTGGTTAAAACATCATCCTCAAATCATGCGTTTTGTGAAACCCATAGAAAAATTCGCGCGGCAGGCCATCTAATTGTGCGAACCGACAACCCCTAACGGGGAGACGGCTTAGCTCCAGCAATCGACCTCGCGCTGCGGGTGCAATAACCCCATCGCACCCGCCCGCTACCGTCAGTGCGCACCGGCTTTCGGCGCGATGCCCAGCGCTTTCTCGATCGCGGCCGGATCGTAGACCTTGCCGCCCTTGAACACGCTCGCGATCTTGCGGATGTCGCCGATGTCCTTCGACGGATCGCCGTCGACAAGAACCATGTCGGCGAACTTGCCGGGCGCAATCACACCACGACTGCCATCGACGCCCATCACTTGCGCCGAGGTCAGCGTTGCGGCGCGCAGCACTTCGGCGGGCGCAATACCGGAGCGAACGTAGAGCTCGAGCTCGTGATGCAACTGGTAGCCGGCGAGCGAATCGGTACCGGGAATGATCGTGACGCCCGCATCGTGCAGCGCCTTGAGCAAGGTCAGCATGGCCGGGAACGCTGCGCGATAAGCCTCCTCCTTGCCCTTGGGCACATCCAACGCCTCGCTGAGCAGGCCGCGGCGTATCTGCGGCGGAAAACGCGGCGCGATGTCCTCCAGTCCCGGTGTTACTGCCGCGGGATTGCCGCTGAACAGGCCCTCGAAGAGATTCACGGTAGGATCGAGCACGGTGTAGTGCGCTTTCAGGAAGGCGATGAAATCGCGTACCTGCGGTTTGTCCGGCGTGAATTCTCGCGCGCGTTCGGCGACCTTGATGAAGCGGTCGCGATTGCGCGTTTCCTCGACTTCGGGATAGAGAAAGTTCAGCACGATGAAATTGAGATGCTGGATTTCGTCGGCGCCGCCATCGACGAACTGGTGCGCCGACATGAACGCGGGCACGTGACCGCTGACGCGCAAGCCGCGCTCGTGTGCACGATCGGCGATGATCGGCATCAGCTCGGGCTTCACCGACGAATAGATCTTGATCTGCGCGTAACCGTGATCGGCGTACCAGTCGACGTCCTTGATTGCCTCGGCAGCCGTATCGACACGCATCTTGGTCGGGCCTGCGAACTGGCCGGTACCGTCGATGATGCCGGCCTTGAGTACACGCGGACCGATCTCGCTGCCGTCGTCGAAGCGCGCGACGCGCGCGAGGAATCCTTCGGTGTCGTTGGCCATGTCGCGCGCACTGGTGACGCCGTTGGCGATGTCGAGCAGGCCGTCGATATCGCCGAAATGCTGGTGGTTGTCCCACAGCCCCGGCATCAGGAAGCGGCCGTGTGCGTCGATGACCTCGGCGTCGGCTGCAGCGTTCAACTCGGCGTCCGGCGCGATGCGCAGGATGCGCTCGCCACGAACGAGCACGCTCGTGCCCGGCGTCACCGACAGATCGCGCGGATCGAACACGCGCGCGCCGCGGATCACCAGATCCTTCGCCGGCACGTGCACGAGGTCGTGCGCGAGCTGCTTCGACCACGCGTTGTCGGCCACCTGCTGGGCCGCGAGCAAGCCTGCAATCGCCGCTTCGCGTCCTGCCGGCACCACATCGAACCAACCCGAAACGGTGATGACGTTACCGTCGTGGTCGAGCCAGACCGACTGCGGCGAAAAACCCAACCCCTTGACGCGGTACTGCTCGAACTCCGCCTTGGCCGCGCCCTCGCCGACCGTCGTGCTGCCGGCCGCTTCGATGCTCGCCTCGCCCGCGGGCAAGAGTGCAAGACGATGTTCGGGCGCCTTCAGCAAGGCGCGCACCAATACGCCGGAAAACGCTGGCGGCGCGCTGGTCGGCACGTAGAACGCGGGACCCGTCATCGCCTGATCGCCGTGCTCGGTGCGATTGCTCCAGCTCGCCTTGCCGTCCTTGATCGCGAAGCGCTCCTGCACCCCTGCCTTCATGTAGTCGTTGCCGTGGCCCTCGTATTCGAGCGGGATGCCGGCCGCATCGAGTTTCCACGTCGCGGTGATGTGGTCGCCACGGCCGCGGTCGTTGTACGAATACTCCGCCCGCGTCGCGC
>JBDSXV010000036.1:0-24705 GCA_039926025.1 Dokdonella sp. | reverse complement strand
CATCGGGTGATTCCTTCTGCTCGAAGATCGCATCGAAGAAACCCCAGCGCACGAGTGAATCGGATGCACGCGGTTCGAGCAGGTTGATCGCGACGTTGGCGGCGCTTTGGTCCAGGCGCACGAGGATTGCACCCGGCTCGAATGCGGCATCGACGGTTTCGCGGGCGAGCGTGAATTCACGCAGCAGGTGGCGGCCTTCGAACGGTTTTTCGTCCCAGTGCGGAGCGCCGAGTTGATAGCGCTGGACGCGCAGTTGCAGTGGTCGGTCGATGCGTTCGAATCGAATGCCGTGCTCGCGCAGCTTTTCGACGATGGGCGCCGATGAGGCCGGAATCAGATAGGCCGCGGGTGTCTGCACCGATTCGGTGGCAACGAGATCGCGGAAGAAAGGCACCGTGTAGGTTTTCCGCTTGGCCGGATCGTAGCGCACCCAGGTGTCGCCTGAGATCGCGCTCGACGTTTGCGTGAACGCGTAGCCCTTGAGCGTGAATGGCGTCGACTGTTTGCTGGTCTCGAACGCGATTGGCAATGAAGCGCCGTCGCCGTGAGCGCGCGCGATGGTATCGGCGTCGGCTTGGGTGACCGCCTTGCGCAACTCGCCGGGGTGGCGGTTGAGGTGCTCCAGCGTCGCCACGACGAGATCGTACGTTGCATGCACGCGTGTCGCATACGACTTCAGCATGTGCGTTTCGACCAGCAGCGCGGCGCGGTTGCGCAAAGCGACATATCCGGTCGAGAAGCGTGGGCCAGAGCCGAAATTTCCGATGCCCTTGCTGATGTCGCGATGATCGACGAGTTCGAGGTAGGGCGCTGAGAGATGGCCGCTCTTGTCGAAGGTGGGAAAGATGGATTTCTCGAATGTGTCCGTCTCCCAGCGTTTGACCGCCGGATGCAGTGACCCCCATTCCTCGAGATACCAGGTCAGGTCGTACTGGTAGTCGGCGCCATCGGTGGTATGGATGTCCATGAACAGGTCGGGCAGCCAGGCGTTGAACATCGCCAGCCAGTCGCGCATCTCTGGAGCGTCGGCCTTCATGTAGTCGCGATTCAGATTGAGGCGTTGCGCGGTTGCGCGGAAACCCATTTCACGCGGACCGTTCTGGTTGATGCGATTGTAGGGGCCCGAGCTTTCGTGACCATCGACGTTGAAGATCGGCAGCCAGACGAGGATCACGTGATCCAGCAGGTGTGGATATTTCGCGCCGACGGTCAGATCGCGCAGCAGCATCAGCGCGGCGTCCTTGCCTTCGATCTCGCCGGCATGGATCCCCGCTTGCACGAGCACGATTTCCTTGCCCGACGCATGCGCCGCTTCGGGCGTGAACTCCCCATCCCTGGAAGCGACCACGAGCATCAGGTCGCGGCCCTCAGGCGAAACACCGAAGCGGGCCAATTTGAGTTGCTTGGGCGCCGCTGCGCCAAGGCGTTCGAGATAGGCTCGGGTGCCTGCGTACGAAGGCGTCGTCTCGAACTTTGCGCGTTCGGCAGGCGTGGTCCAATCGATGGACGTGGCGAATGCGGGATAGGCGACGAAGATCAGGGCGAGGCATGCGCAGCAGCGCCAGGCGAAAGGCATCAGGTTCATGGCGATACGGGCCGTCGATTTGCGTATAGAGAGCGATGGTACGCTGCGGATGGGTGCTCATGCGCCGTGCAGCGCCGCATGCGGCAGTGTCTGCGTTGTGGCAGATTGTGCGGGTCGCGCGAACGCGCGCCGTGGATCGACACCCGATCGTGGATCGGATTCACCGGCATCATGCCCGGTCAGTCGCAAGGTTTTGTCAGCAGGAAGGATCATCATCACCATGAAACGCATTCATGCACTTGCGTTGGCTTCACTCATGGCGGTGTCAGGCAGCCTCTTTGCGGCCGCGCCGGTACTCAATGTCAGCGAAAGCGTGACGATCCATGCCTCCCCGGACGCGGTCTGGACAAAAGTCCAGGACTTCGATGGCCTCAGCGTTTGGCACCCGGACGTTGTGAAGGATCAGATCATCATCGGCAGTAACAACATCGTCGGCGCCGAACGCATGCTTACCTTGCGCAATGGGGGCACTGTCACCGAAAAGCTGCTTGGCTACGATGCCAGGCATCGCCGCTACCGCTATGCGATCCGCCTCGGCGTATTGCCGGTCAGCGATTACGTCGCAACGATCAGCGTCAAGGCGGCTGGGCTGAACCGCTCCAAGGTGACCTGGTCCGGCACCTTCAAACGTAAACACGTGGCGGCGAACCCACCTGCCAATGCAGACGACGCGACAGCGACGAAGATGATGGCCGGCGTCTATCGGACCGGCCTGGACAATCTCAAGAAAATCATCGAGAAGAAGTGACGGGCGCGCTCAGCGTCCGATCTTGAACGGCAGGATATCCGGTCCCGCCGCGCCTGCCGAGAGAATGAAAGCCATCGCCTGGTCCACGCTCCAGTCGGTCGCGGTCAGCCTCTCTATCGGCACGATTTCAAGGTAGCCGCCGGTCGGGTTCGGCGTGGTCGGAACATACACCGCAGCGAATTCTGCGCCGTCAGCGTCTTGAAACACGCGTGTGACAAAACCTATGGTCTTCAACTCGGGGGATGGGAAGTCGATCAGCACCACGCGCTGCATGCCGCCCGGCTTGCTCTGCATGATGCTCATGAGCTTCTTGGTACCGCTGTAGATCGTGTGCGCAAACGGGATGCGCCCGATCACGCTCTCGAATGCGTCGAGCAGGCGTCGGCCGAGTACGCGGTCGGCCGCGAACCCCATCGCGTACAGGGCGACGATCGTGACCACAAATGCGAGCAGCGACGCGAGCCAGCCCTGGTTGATCCGGCCGAGTGTCTGCGGGAACGCGTTCGCCAATGCTTCGAACAGCGCCGCCACCCACGGCAGGTTGAACTGCGAGAGCATCGAGAAAATCGACTTGAACACTACCCAGGTCAGCCAGATAGGGATGAAGGTGAGCAGGCCGGTGAACAGGTATCGCTGAATGTAGAGAGGGCGCATGAGGACCAGGGTGTGGAATGGGGGCGGGACCATCGTCGCCAAGCGGCCGTTGGCCAACGCGGGGCGAATTCGGCAAAGACTGCGAACACGCGCACCGTATCATCCTAACGCGCTCGACCATTTCTCCGCGAGCTATCCGCGAGGCAACTCTCGCACAACGCGAAATCCGACGTTCGCATATCCGACATCGCCTGGCGCCGTATCGACGTGGTCCAGATTCGAGTCGTCGTCATCCTCATGCCATGACAGGCCCCGAAACACGCGCTCGTTGCACGGGGCATCGTTGCGACTATCCGAGGCGCATCCGTCGATCCAGGCGCTCACATTCCCGGCCATGTCGTACAGCCCGAGCGGTGTCGCCGCAAATCGCCCGACGGGCGCCGTATGCGTGAACACATCGTCGCATTTCGCGCCTCCCTCGACGTGTGCGGCGATATTCGCAACGCGGCAGCCGCGACCAGTTCCGGCTTGTTGCGCCGAGATCAACCATTCCTGCTTGCTCGGCAGGCGATAGGTCGCACCGGTGCGTTTGCTCAGCCAGTGGGCGTAGGCGCTCGCATCGTTCCAGCTGACGCATACGACGGGATGGTCGTCGGTCTGGGTAAACCCTGGTGCGCGCCAGTTCAGACCGCGCGGTAGGCGTGCGAGCAAGCTTTGCGATTCGTGGCAGGTCGAAGCCGCACGGCTGCTTGCAGCGACAAAGTGCGCGTACGCGCCGCGGGTCACGTCCGTGGTCTGGATAGCAAACGCATGGTCGAGATGCACCGCAGCGGCCCGACTCGACGTTATGACAGCAAGCGTAGGTCCATTCGTTTCGCGGAACGTACCGCCGGCACGCAGCAATGCGGCCGGACGTGCAAGGTCGGCGTCCAGCGCGCGTGCTAGCTCGGGGTCGATCCGCGCAAGAGTCGGTAGCAGCGGACTCAGTTTCTCCAGCTCCACCGTATCGAACGGATTGCGCTCACCTGCGCGACGCGCTTCGATCACTTCGTGGATCGGCGCGAGCAGTTTCGCAAGATGGGCGCCAGCTGGCCATTTCGCGCGTTCCGCCAACGCGGCGGCCTGGCCAATGGATTCGACCGCATCGCGCGCGTGGTCCGCAGCAATGGCCTTGGCCGCGCGCGCGGAAAGTGCGCAAAGAATGCGTTCAACCCCGCTCACGGCGTCGTGCTGGTGCGGTTCGCCCTCAAGCACGGCGAGATAGTGGTCGGCCGCGTTGCTGCCGGCGGGGACAACCATGCGCCCGTTCGACAGTAGAATTGCAGCCTGGCGCAAATGCTCGCCACGCGCGGTCGCGGTTGTTGGTGCAGCCGCGATTGCGGTCGCAGGGCTGACAACAGGAACTGCCGAGGCTACGACCGGCGCCAGCGCTTCAACGGCAGTCGTCGGCACGTCAACCGCAACCAGGGGAGTGTCCGTCACAACAGGCTCGTTCGATGGCGTATCGCTCGCACCTGCATCGATCGCCACCGTCTCGGCCATCGCCGCGCGTTGTGGCACGCGCGGCAGTAACGCGAGCAAGCCGAAAAATGCAGCGAGGACGAACGCTCCCAGCGAGACGCGCTGTCGGCGCGAGACTGCATGCAGACGCCCGAGCAGATTTATCCACTCGCCAGACAGCCAGATTCGACGCGGCGTCTTCAGGCGTCGCTCGACTACCGAGAGCGCGGCGAGCAATTGCTCGGCGCTCTGGAAACGCGCGTCCGGTTGCTTGGCGAGGGCGCGGTCGATCAATGGCTGCCAGACGCGTCGCGTAACGGGCAGGCGCGGCACCGGCTGCTCGACATGAGCGAGTGCGACCGCGAGCGCGTCCGGACCACTAAACGGTACTTCGCCGGTCAGCAGTTCGTAACAAACCACGCCGAGGCCATAGAAGTCCGAACGACCATCGAGCGGGAGCCCGCGCGCCTGCTCCGGACTCATGTAGCCGGATGATCCGATGGTGGCGCCCTCGCGGGTGACGCGCGCCTGGTTTGAATTGCTGAGCGCGATGCCGAAGTCGGCGAGCAGCGGACGATCGAGTTTGTCGAACAGCACATTTTCGGGTTTCACGTCCCGATGCACGATGCCCTTGTCGTGCGCGCAGGCGAGTGCCTCGGTCAGCGCGCGCATGACCTGCAGGATCCGCCGTGGCTGGTCGCGCAGGTTGCGTGTGGACAGGTCGCCGTTGGGCAGATACGGCATCGTGTAGTAGATCTGTCCGGTCGATGTGCGGCCGACATCGAAGATGGTGACGATGTGCGGATGATCCAGGCGCGCAATCGTGCGCGCCTCGTGCTCGAAGCGGCGCACCAGCTCGTCACTCGGCGCCTGCTCGCTGGCCAGCACCTTGACCGCCACCGGGCGCTTGAGCGATTCCTGGATCGCCAGGTAGACGGCCGCCATGCCGCCCAATCCGACGCGGCGGACGATGCGGTAGCCCGGGATCTGGAAGGGCAGGTTCAGATGGGTCATGGCATGGTCGGGACGACAGGGCCACAATTCTAGCCACGCATTTCGGCGCAGGCTGCGAAGCCGGACCCATTCGTGAACACTCGTCATCAGGATGATTTCGATGGAGCAACCCGACGATCGGACGGCAAGGCGATCACCTGCCACTCTGCTGGAACGCGAGCGACGCCCGTGCATCGTCGCCGTGATGGGCTTGCCAGGTGCGGGCAAGAGCACGGTCGCGCGGGCGATCGAGCGTGAACTTGGCATGCGCCGCGTCTGCCGCGACGCGATCCGCGCGGCGATGTTTCCGCGCTGCGACCACAGCTACGTCGAGAAGCGCGCCGCGTTTCGCAGCGTCCTGCTCGCGCTCGAAATCAATTGCGCGCTCGACGCGTCCAGCGTGATCGACGGCATGACGTTTTCGCGCCGCGACGACTACGAACGCGTCGCGACGCTCGCCACCGAACGTGGTGCCGACGTATTGCCGTTGCTGATCGAATGCACGCCTGCGCTGGCGCGCAAGCGTGTGGCGAACGACTTGTTGGAGCATCCCGCGGGCGATCGTCAGCCGGGACTGGTAGACGAGGTCGCCGCACGATTCGAAGTACCACCAGGCCATGCCGTGCGCATCGACGCGAGTCTGCCGGCGGCGGAGATGTGCCGCCTTGCGGTTGCCTCCGTCGCCTCGCATCTGCGCATCGATCGGCCGTTTGCGTGATCGATACCGGCAGCGGCAATGCGTCGATTGCCGCGTTCGGTCACGGCTGGGCTGTCGTTGTCTCCGGCTTCGGCGGCGCAGTGAATGCGACTTCGCGCAGCGCTTCGTCGGGCAGCGCGTAGGCGCTCGCGAGGAATTCGCCTTCGTGGATTATCTCCGGAAACAGCACGCCCTTGAGCGCTTGCACTGCGAAGATCTCCTGCACGCCTCCCGTGAACTTGAGCAGGCCGATCGTATTGCCGGTACCGATGTGCACCGCCCAGACGCCACTCTGGCGATCGGTGTTGGCTTCCGTGATCTCGATTTCGGTGAATGCATTGGTTTCGCGCAGTTGCGACAAGCCGATGAACGCGACCGGGCCGATGAAGTCGAGTCCCCGACAGAAGCCCGGCACGCGCGCGACGTCGGTCTTCGCGCCGGTCTTTGGATCGATCGTGACCAAGGCGCCGCGACCCGACTCCAGCACCCACAGCCGGTCGTCGTACCAGCGCGGCGAATGCGGCATCGACAGTCCGCGTGTGATCACGCTGTCGTTGGCCATGTCGAACAGCACGCCGCCGTTGCGCTTGTTCTCGCGCCAACCCTGCGGCTTGTTTGATTCCCCCAGTGCGGTCAGATAACGAGGTCGGCCATCGCGCATCGCCAGGCCATTGAGATGACAGCGATCTTCGGGCGCGTAGTGCGTCACGCAGCGCGGGCGCCAGCGTGGCACGAAGCTCGATTTGGTATCGAGCGTGCACAGGCACGAGAACAGCGTGTTCACGAACCACAGGTCGCCATGCTTGTCCCAGGCCATCTCGTGGATGTCGATCGCGCCGGTGATGTGGCCGCGGCGCGCGAGGTACACCGCGTCGTGGCGCGGCGGGTCGTGCAGGCGCTTCGCAAGCGCGGGCATGTTGCGGAATTCAGCAATTTCCATTGCAGCGCCGAGTGCGAGCCGCTCGCCGTCGGCAGCCATGCCCATAGGGCGGTTGAAGCTGCGGAAATGTGTGTTGATCGAGGCCCCGTCAGGCCTGAGTATCACCAGCTTGCCCGCTTGATAGGTGCTGACGACGAGGCAGCCGCCGAGTTGGCGGAGCAGATCGGGGAAGTTCGTGGTGTGGACGCTGGCCAGGACCTCCGCGATCGGCGCAGGGGCCGGCGTGGCGGGAGCGCCGGATGGTTCGATGGAGTAGCTGCTGGCAGGAATGTCGGTGTGCATGGTGTGAGTGGACGATGCGGGCTGCGCCATCGTGCCGCATCCGCCGTCCGCCGTCACCTGCAGCTATTTCAGGCGCGCGCCGCGGAAGTAGTGCACGCGCACATCAAGACCGCGGGCACCGCGTCCTATGTAGATGAAGCGGGGGTTGTGCCATTCGGCGCGCCGCCCCACGTTGGCGAAACGCGTATTTTCCAGTTCCAGCAACACGCCAATACATGGAAATCCGTGCTCGCGCGAATAGCCATCGAGCAGCTTGCACGAGCGCTTCAGAAGCGCCATCACCAGTTTGCTCGAACGCCACGCCGCGCCAACGAACGTGCGCCAGTAGTAGACCGGTTGGGCGAGTTGCGGCGGCGTGACCGCGATCGCCGTACAGACGCCGGCGACTTCACCCGTGGATGTCCGCGCATACATCACAACCTGCGGCAGGCGCTGGTCCATCGCCGCATCGCCGTCGAGTGCCTTTTCGCGGCGCCAGAAGTCGCGGATGGCTTCGGCATCCGCTGCCCCAGCCTGTGGCCAGACGCAGACGAAATCGAATGCCATTGCGGGTTCATTCGGCTCGTCTGCGAAGGCCGCAGGGTCATCCACGCCAGTATTCAAAAGACAGCTCCTGCTTCGGTCCCTCCTGCACGATAACCCATGCTCGAGCAGGGTGCTGTGGTAGTCGCTGTTTCCAAAGACCTACAGAATCACCTCGAAATCATTCCTGAAAATGCCGTCCGTCGATTCCACAGCACCAATGTCCGCTGAACTGCCCCAGATGCGCGAAAATCCTATGCCGCGTTGGTCCACCGTTGCGCCCGAGCTACTGTTTCCGGCATCGATCGCGTAACTGTCGACGTTTGGCATATGCGTATAGGTCAGACCACCATTGTTGGCCAGTGGTCCCAGATGTGGATCGGTCAGCGTGATGGTTCCTCCTGGCACCGCCAGCGACGTCGTGCTGTAGATCAGGTTGTTCGTGCCGGTCAGCGTCGCGCCGACATTGCCACCGATGTCGTTGGGCTGGGGACCCGTGCCCGTATCGTTGGTGTTATTGGAGATGATGGTGTTCTGCAGATCTACGCCGGCGTCGTAGGCACTCACGCCAGAACCGTCAATTGGACTGGCCGGGCTTCGAACAGACGTATTAAACGCGATCGTCGAATCCTTGATGGAGGTGTCTACATTCCATATGACGATGCCGCCGGCTCCGTCCACGTTGGCTTCGTTGCTACTGACGGTTGTGCTGAAGATGGCAGCGGGCGCAGTGACATTCGCGCCGTTGTTGATCGATAGAGCGCCAGCGTATGCCGAAAGGTTGCCGGAAATCGTAGAGTTTCCGATCGTCACGTTGCCGGTGACATAAACGCCGCCGCCGTCCGCGCTCGCGCTGTTGTCGGACACCGTGCTGTAGTTGAACACGGTGTCGCCGCCGGCAGTCCCGGACGAATCCAGTGATCCGACCTGCACGCCTCCACCGCTGCCTCTCACGGAACCAAGCGCAATGTTGTTCGCGATGACGGAGTTGGAGGCGAGCAGTATCCCTGGCGTATAGACGCCGCCACCACGCGCCTCAAATACGATCGAGTGCGCGGAACTATCCGTTACCGCGCTGTTGGTGACCCCCACGCCCAACTTCGCGTAGATGGCCCCGCCGCGTACCGGCATGTCGACGTCGCTTGAAGCTGCGCCGCAGTACTTGGTCCAGCTGTTTTCCATGACGACCGTGCCACTCGAAAAGATACAACCGCCGCTGGCATTGCCGCTCGCGCCATCGCTGACGTATTTGCTGCCATGAGTGACGTCAAGGTCTTGCACGTGCAGCGTTCCATTGCCGATGTGCCATAAAACGCGACTCGCACCAACGGCGTCGATGTCGAGATTGCCAAATCCCGGTCCCGCAAGGGTCAGGTTGTCTTGCCCGATCCCGATCGCGCCGGTGGCCAGCGTTATCTTGCTGCAGGTGAGCGCCGTCATGTCGATGGTATCGCCGTCGGCAGCGGCATTGACGGCATCGCGCAAGCTGCCGGGACCCGCGTCGTCGCAATTGGTGACGAGTACTGCGCTTGCGGGCACTGGAGGCGGGGTACGCAGCATCCGCTGCATCTGGTTCGCGCGTAACTCGTTGGCCTGCGTCGAGAGCACTCCGCGCAGCCATGGCGCGATGTGCGCGTCGAGGTGCGCGCTGGTGGAACCGGCCACATCGGTACTTGCCTGGGCAGCTGCAAGCAGGCTTGTTCCCACTCCCAGTGCCAATGCCAGGCACGCTGGCAGCGTCCTGATGCGCAATCCCATGCGGGTTTTCTGGTTGCTTTGCATGCCTGTCTCGTCCTTAGTCTGATTCCCCAAACGAATTGCTCGGGGTGAGGTCTGCCCAATCAAACACGGAAGCGCATTGAATCTAGACATTCACACAGGAAGAAAGCGTCAGCGCCGCTTGAAAAATTCAGGGTAGGGCGGAAAACGGGCAGCCAGGTTCAAGCGTCCTGCGGATGCCGCGGTGGTGCACATCGAATGCATTTGATGCGGCGGCGTTGTCGCCGATCAGGCGGTCGCCAATGTTGACGCCGGTCCTGGCAAGGGCTCGTGCCGACACGGACGGGTGCATCGACGTCGTTGGAGCCAGTGTCGCCATCCATCGTCTGCGCATGGTTCATCACGACGGAGCCTGATGAAAAAATGCAGGCGCCACCCGTCGATGCGCACTATTGGATGCGGGTTCCATGGCAAACGCTTTGCGTGCGTCGAGTGCAGCCCCGTCCTGCTGCTGCCTGGAGTGCGCGGGTGCTAGAACAGCAGCGATGACATCTTGCGCCGATAGGTGCCGACCAATTCGGCATCATCGAGCACCTTGAATGCGGCAATCAGTCGTTTCTTTGCCTGGCCGTCGTTCCAGGTGCGATCGGCCGTGAGTACGGTGAGGAATTGTTCGAGGCCGCCAATCGAGTCGCCTTGCATCAGCAGGCGCACGCCGAGCAGGTCATGCGCGGCAAGGTCGGCGGGATCGCGTGCGATGCGTGCGATGAGTTCCTCAGCGGGTGGCGCATCGCTGGCCACGCGCGCGAGTTCGAGCTGGTTGCGCAAGCGCTGCGCGCGCTCGTCACCTTCGAGATTGGCCGGCAACGCGTCGAGTTCGGCCTGCGCCGCGACCGCGTTGCCGACCCGCATCTGTGCGAGTGCGAGATCGAGTTTCAGTTCGGCCTTGTCCGGGTGCGCGGCGATGTCTTGCTGGATGCGCCCAATCGCCTGTTCCGGCGTCTCGCTCACCGATTCCGCGGCACCGGGCTCGTCGACCGGTGCGGCGTTGGGTTGCACATGGCGCGAGAGGAATTCGCGGATGCCGCTTTCCGGCAATGCGCCGGTGAACGCATCGACGAGCTGGCCTTCGCGGATCAGTACGACGGTGGGAATGCTGCGTACGCCAAAGGAAGCGGCGAGCGCCTGTTCCTTGTCGCAGTCGACCTTCGCCATCCTGATGGCGCCGTGATAGTCGCCAACGACTTTTTCGAGCAGGGGGCCGAGGGTCTTGCACGGCTCGCACCAGGTTGCCCACAGGTCGACCAGGATGGGTTGGACGAAGGACGCGTCCAGCACGTCGGCCTGGAAGTTGGTCTCGTTCGCGTCGAAAACGTGCGGGGAAGGTGGCGTCGTGGACATGCTGGACTCCGGAAACTGG
Source organism: Dokdonella sp. (assembly GCA_039926025.1). GTDB lineage: Bacteria > Pseudomonadota > Gammaproteobacteria > Xanthomonadales > Rhodanobacteraceae > Dokdonella_A. The sequence goes on along the minus strand of JBDSXV010000036.1, from coordinate 13,705 downwards.
TCGACCCCAGATTGTGCCAGTCTTGCGCGGATGCAAGGCGTTTCCATCAACGACCCGCTGCCAAAACATTGCGCCATCGGGAATCTGACGCGGGATCAGAGCTGATACGGCGCAAGCAGGTCGCGCTGGGCTACGCTTGTTTGTCGATCCGGTGCCCGGCTGCGAAATGATTCAGCGCGACGTCAAGGTCGTTCGCATGGGTGGAAACGGACGCGAGATCACGCGCACGCGCCGCCGCTTCAATGTGCGTCGCGCACGTATTGATTGTCGTTGCACCGACGAGTCCGCTGGCTCCCTTGATGCGGTGCGATTCGCGTGCGACTGCGTCGGCGTCGTTGCCAGCGAGCGCGGCATTCAATGCGGCGAGGTCGTGCCGAGTGCTCTGCACGAAGTCCTCGATCAGCTCGTGTTCCAGCGTCGCGTCGCCGCGAGTCAGTTCGTACAGGGTCATCGGGCGCGTGTTTGAATACCCCTGCGGCACATTCGGATCGTCTCCCGCGGCGGTGAATCCTGTTTGCGCGTCGGTGAAACGGTTGAGTGGGAGATAGCGCTGCAAGGTGCTGCCGAGCAGCGCGAGCGATGCCGGTTTGGCAAGGAAGTCGTCGATGCCGGCGGCACGGCTGCGTTCGACTTCTTCCGTGCTTACGTTGGCGCTCAATGCGATCACCGGTGCGCGCGCAAGCCCCCGCGACTGCTCGTCCGCACGTATGAGGGCGGCCAGCGAATGTCCGTCGCGACGCGGCATGTGCAGGTCGGTCAGTAACAGCGCGTAACGGCCGCTGCGCCATGCCTGCCAGCCGGCCTCACCGTCGACCGCTGTCTCGCAGGCGTAGCCGAGCTGGTTGAGCTGGCGCGTGATCACGGCACGGTTCGTCGGATGATCGTCGACCAGCAAGATCAGACTGCCTTCGCGCGCGGCCTCGGCCACCTTCGGCGCTGTACGCGGAGTCACCACGTTCGCCAGCGGCATCTTGCGCTCCAGCAACCCACGATCAGCCAGTGGCAGTCGCACGATCAGGCTGAACGTCGTGCCCGTGCCGATCACGCTTTCAAGCGTGATTTCGCCCCCCATCAAGCCAGCCAGATGGCCGCAGATGCTCAGCCCCAGCCCGGTACTGTCCTGATGGCGTGCGCCGCCATCGAGCGTTTGCGCGAACGGTTGAAACAAGCGCTCCCGGTCTTCTGCGCTGATGCCGATCCCGGTATCGCGCACGCGCAGTGCGATCAATTCGCGCTGCCCTTCGCTGGCGAGTCGTTCCATCTGCACCTGCACTTCGCCACGCTCGGTGAATTTCAGTGCATTGGAGAGGAAATTGCTCAGGATCTGGCGCAGACGCATCGCATCGCCGAGATGCGCGGCCCCGATGCGCGGGTCGATCGTGCAATCGAGCTTGAGCGCTTTCGCCGACGCGGTGGCGAGAAAGTTGTTGGTCGACGCGCGCACCAGTTCGCGCAGATCGATCGGCGCAGGATTGAGTTCGAGCTTGCCCGCTTCGATTTTCGAGAAATCCAGGATGTCGCCAATGATCTGCAGCAGGCTGCGTGCAGAATTCTGCACGATCTCCACCTGTTCGCGCTGATCGGTGTCCAGCGGCGTCTGCGCCAACAATTCGAGCATGCCTGCGACGCCGACCATCGGCGTGCGGATCTCGTGGCTCATGGCCGCCAGGAACGAGGATTTCGCCTTGCTTGCCGCCAGTGCGCGCGCTTCACTTTCAAGCAGGCTGTTCTCATAGGTCAGCAGGTCATGGCGCATCGCAAGCAACGCGGTGTGCACCTCACCCAGTTCCCCTTCCGGCGTGTATCGGGTGGGCGCGACGAAATCGCGGTCCCGTGCAAGTTGTGCAAGACGCACCAGGCTTTCCACGCCGCTGTATACATTGCGGAGGATGCTGCGGCCGACGATCATGACCACAGTCAGCGTGATCAGGCTCAAGACGATGCGCCACCAGTCGACCCTGCGCGCTGAGTCAATGTGCCCGCGTATTTCACGCTCGGTGTCGAGCAGTTTCAGGTCGGCCAGGAACTTGAATCGGGACGTCACCGGATCGATGGCAGGATAGAGCTCGGTGTCGGCGAAATTGCCGAGTGCTCCGATGTCTTTCGAAAGCAGGATGTCGCGCAGCTTCTGCGCGGCGCGGTCGGCGCTGATGCGGGCTTTGGAGACCTCGCCAATCACAGCGCTCTGTTCCACTGGCAGGCTGAATGCGAGCAGGCTTTTCCAGTCACGCTCGATGCCTGCGCGCGCATCATCGACGACTTCGATGCCCTGATCCCAGCCCATGAGATTGTTGCGCACCCGGAAGGCGGTATCGACGATGTCCAGTCCATAGGCGTCGGAAATCGACTTGGTCAGACGCAACCCGGACAATGAATCGTCGCGTACCCTGCCGAGCGTCGCAATGTCCGCACGCAAATTGATCTCGTCGAGTGCCAGCACCGTGAATCCGGTCAGCAGCAGCAGGCCGAATAACACCTGCAACTGCACACGGATGCTGAGCCGGCGGCTGAGCGGGTTCATGAGGGGGGCGTGGATTCCGGTCGATGCCAGGCGGCGATACCGGCCAGCAGGTCCGCGCCGGGTAGCGCCGGGCTGATCAGGAATCCCTGCGCCAGCTGGCAACCCAACTCGGCCAGCATCTGCCAGTCCTCGAGCGTTTCTACGCCTTCCGCGACGACGGTGAGCTGCAGCTTCCGTGCAAGGTCCAGACTCGTCTCGACGACCGCGCGCTTGCGTGGCTGACTGGAGGCGCCACTGACGAAGCCCTGGTCGATCTTCAATTCGGTGAACGGGATCTGCGACAACTGCGCGAGCGATGAATAGCCGGTGCCGAAATCGTCGATGGACAGCCCGAATCCTTTCAGACGCAAACGTGCGAGCACGTTGAGCGCGTGGCCGCCTTCGCTCATCACCGAACTCTCGGTGATCTCCAGGATGACGTCGCGCGGGCGCACGCCGTGGTCAAGCACGATCTGCTGATAGCGGTCGGCGATATCCACCTTGACCAAGCTGAGCATCGAGATGTTCACCGCAATTTTCAGCTCGGTGCCGGCTTCGGCCCAGCGATGGCGCCAGATGCAGGCGCGTTCGAGCATGCGCTCGGTCAGCGGATCGATCAGGCCTTCGCGTTCGAACACCGGAATGAACTGCGCCGGCGAAATCATGTGGCCGCGGTGGAGCCAGCGCGCAAGCGCCTCGACACCGACCGCCTCGCCGGAACTGAGCGCGACCTTGGGCTGGAAGTAGGGCTCGAATTCGTCCGCCGCGAGTCCTTGCACCAAGGCATCGCGCTGCACGTCGATGCGCGGTTCCGCGGCCGGTGGATCTTCCGTGGTGTGGAATCGGGCGAGCACTTCGGCCAGTTTCACCGTGGTCAGCGGCTTCTCGACGACGCCGAGCACGCGCAGGCCATAGGCGCGTGCCATGCTCTGGACTGTGTTGAGCAGGGCCGGATCGAGCGCGCTGGTCAATGCGACCGCGCGCGCGAGTTTTCGCGAAGCGACATGGCCGATGAATTCGATGCCGTCCATTTCAGGCAGGTCGAGATCGACCAGCACCACGTCCGGCGGTGTCGTGGCGCGTTCAAGCAGGGCGAGTGCGGTGCGGCCGTTTTCGGCCTGACTGACGCGTGTCAGCCCCAATTCGTCGAGCAATCGCAACGCGACACGGCGCTGGAACCCGTGGTCTTCCACGACCATGACCGAAAGTTCGGTGAATCGCATCGTGTCCTTGCCCCTGCGCAGGAAGCACGAGCGTAACCCATGCCGGGCGCGCCCGGAAACAGCTTATGGGTAAAAAGAAATCGGTAGAACGCAGTAGCGCCCCGCAGCGGGGCACCTGCCTGTTGTTGACGCACGAATTCCGTTGGGAGAAATCCGAGCGCGTGGATCAAAAGCCTTGCAGTTCCTCGCCTTGCGCGAGAGACGGCACTGCCGCGATGCTCACCGGCGGCGCGACCGACACACCGTCCTGCTTGTAGATGACGCCTTCTTTCATCACGAAGCCGACGTGCTGCATCAATGCGATGTTGTCGAGCGGATTGCCTTCGACCGCGATCACGTCGGCGAACTTGCCCGCTTCGATGCTGCCGAGGTCCTTCGATTTCTTCAGCAATTCCGCCGCGTGGGTCGTCGCCGCCTGCAGCACGAACATTGCCGGCATGCCGGCTTCGACCATGTACTGGAACTCCTTCGCGTTCTGGCCATGCGGGTACACCGCCGCGTCGGTTCCGAAGGCAATCTTCACGCCGGCCTTGTAGGCCTTGCCCGCAGTCGCCTGGATGATCGGGCCGACCAGCTTCGCCTTCGCGGCGATCTGCGCCGGATAGTAGCCGGGTATGTTTGCTTTCTCCTCGACGTATTTGCCGGCAATGATCGTCGGTACGTACCAGGTGCCGTGTTCCTTCATCAGCTTCATGTCTTCGTCATTCATGAAGGTGCCGTGCTCGATCGAGTCGACGCCGCCAATCACCGCTCGTCGGATCGCCTCCGCGCCATGCGCGTGCGCGGCAACGGTGAAACCGTAATCGTGCGCGGCAGCGACCACGGCCTTGATCTCCTCAATCGTCATCTGCGAATTGTCGACGCTGCTGCTCTCGTCGAGCACGCCGCCGGACGGCATGATCTTGATCAGGTCGGCGCCGTCCTTGTAGTGCTGACGGACTGCCTTCCACGCATCGTCGGCGCCATTGATGATGCCGTCCTTCGCCTGCGGATCACCTTGCAAGTCAGCGCGATAGCCATCGCTGTCATCGGCATGGCCGCCCGTCGAACCGATCGCGCCGCCCGCGGTGAAGATGCGTGGTCCGGGCACGATGCCGGCATTGATCGCTTTGCGCAGTGCAATCGACGCATTCGCCCCGTCGCCGAGATTGCGCACGGTAGTGAAGCCCGCTTCGAGCGTTCGTTTCGCATACACCGTCGAGCGGATCGCGTAGTCGGCGATGTTCCAGCGGAACTGGTCGGTGTAGCCAGTCGGGCTGGTTTCGCCGGTGAGATGAGTATGGCTGTCGATAAGGCCGGGCAGGCAGGTTGCGTTGGCCAGCTCGATGGCGTGCGAGCCTGCCAATTCGCTGCGGCCGGGTTTGACGTCCCGGATGCGTGGCCCATCGATGATGATGCTGGTTTCGCCGAGCAACTTCCCGGAAACGGTATCTATTGCATGACCGCAGTGGATCACGGTGATCGACTCGGCTGCCATTGCGGGAATGGTGAGGCTGGCGAGCACGGCGAGGCATGGATGGCGCAGGCGCATTGGCAGGTTCCCCGGGCGGAAAGGAGGCCGATAGTAGCGGTGGGCTGCGTTCGCGGCGCCCCTGCCATAGGTCACGGCGCAGCCATTTCGACCCGCCCTTGCGGTACGGATAACATCCGGATCTGGACCACACGTGCGATCCTCATTCGCGTTGCCGGGGCGGCCGGACGATTCGAGCAGGCCGCGCGTGATCGTGGCGCGCTGCCCGGTCGACATGGTCGATCCACGCGAACGGCTCCGCCAGCGGCAACGATAGCTCCGACAGGTTGCTGCATATTGGCCATACGGTGAAGTTGCCGAGCCGCCAAGACGAAGCCCGATCGGCGATGCGAGACGCGCACGTCATCGTCAGCGCGGACGAATTGTCGGCCTCGCAATGGCTCAACAAACCGGGTGGTCGCCACCCCGATCCGGCGCGCTATTCCGCGTGGTCGACGTGCAGGCCGAACGCTAGATCCGCTGCCCGCGGCGTTGAGGGCTGCAGGAAGGCTGACGCTGATCGATCGTCTTGGCGGGCATTGAGGTAAGGAATCGATGCCTTCGCGCGGCACCCGTTCCTGCAATCCGATTGAAAGTGCGGCTATCCGGATGCGAAAACACAACCTGCCTGTTTGCCCGCGCAAGCGTTCTTGCGTGGACGGCCCAGTTTCCGGGCGCGTCGCGGCGGTGCCGCACGCATCGCGGCACCTGCCGCCAATGCACTGAACTACATCGTCAGGGATTGCTCCGCATCCTGGCAATTGCGGCGCGCAAGGGCGAGATTCGATTTGGCCTTGTCCAGTACCAGATAGATAAAAAGGCCGGGTTTTGCCGCGACCAGGCGAATGACGTGGTACTGCTTGCCCAGGGTAATCAGAATGTCTTCGATGTGATCGTTGAGTCCGAGATTTTTCATTGTCTTGAGTTTCGCGCGAACGACTTCGGTATTTCCCGCGGCCGCAAGATCGAGGTCGATGCCCGAACCGATTTTCCCCAAGGTCATGCCGCTATTGGCGTCGACGATTGCCGCGCAGAGGGCGCCATCGGCTTGCATGAGGGTCGAAAGACTGTCGTTGATATTGGCCATTGTCATCTCCTTGGCAAAACGGGCACCGTTTTCGAACGTCGGGCGGGCGCGGTGCAACGTCCGTCCGCCGGGTTATTCCTTGAACGCCTTTCCAATGGCGGCGCAGCAATTCTTTGCCGCCCACAACAGTTGTCCCAACGACGATTCGGTATTCGACACGACGGCCAGCGACATTGGCGGCTTTGCACTCGGCACCTGCATGATCACGACGGTTCCGTTCTGCGCTTCGATGATCATGCGCTGGCACTCGACGATGCCCGCTTCGCGCGCGATCGCCGAGCCGATGGCGGTGAGCGAACTGCCCATGGCCGCGAGGCGCCCGGCGCTGCCTTTGCCGACCTGCATCGAGACCACCTCGAAACCGTCCGCGCTCATCAGCACAGCCGAGACCACGCCGGGCGTTGCGCCGAAGAGGGCTTCGAGCTGCTTCTGGGCCACGCCGCTGGCGACGCGTCCAAAACACGGGGCGGTCGTCATGCGCGCAGCCTTGCGTCTGCGGGTGCCTCGACCATGCACAGGAGTGTGTCGACGAGCAACAGCACATCAGCTCGCTGGCGTACGTCAACGCCGAAGATCGGAAGCGCGAGGCCGTGATTTTCCAGTCGTACGGAAAAAGCATCGATGGCAAGGCTGCCGGGTTGCCCTGTGCGCCCGATGCCCACGACGATCGGAACGGACTTTCCGCGGCCGAACACATCGACGAAATACTCGAGCTGCACGATCGCGTCGGCTTGGGAGGCGTCGATGAGAATGATGATGCCCGCTGCACCGTGGGACAGAATTTCCCACATGAACTTGAAGCGATTCTGCCCCGGCGTCCCATACAGACGAACAGCCATTTCGCCGTCGACCACAATGCGACCATAGTCGAGCCCCGCGGTGGTGGATTCCTTGTCGAACGTTGCATGGTCGTTGTTCAACACATCGGTCGATACCGGCGCGTCGTCACTGATCGTTGCGATCGCCGTTGTCTTCCCCGCGCCCATCGGGCCGGTGAACACAATCTTGAACTCGCCGTCGGCACTCACTCGGCCAGCCCGAGATGCCGGCGCAGGCTGCGAATCAATCCGCCAAAGCGCGTTGGCGCACGAAATGGAGCAGGCAGCGTTGCGCTCAAGGCATTGCTGGCCAGGATTCCCGACGTCGCGCACGCACTGATGAAGCGGTCGATATCACTGACCGGTTTCCCAGTCGACTGCGCCAGTGCCTGGCGCGTGAAACTTCCCTGCGACAGCAACGCAGCCAGCGTGAGGTCCTGGCGCGTGGCGCGCAGCATTCCGAAGTCGGGCCAGCGGCGAAGATGGAATGTGGCCTCCGGTTCAAGCCACGGTGCCAGTCCTGCGCCTTCGTGCAATCCGCTGAACCAGGCCAGTTCGAATACAGGCCGACGCACAAAATCGTTCGGAAGATTTGCGCTGTCGATTCGCAGGGCAGGCAAGTGCAAGTCGCCGCTGCGGAGTCGATGCAGTGCCGGCACGGATATGTAGTACGCGGCCATGTCGTCCTGGACGAACACCTCCGCGTCAGGAGCAGAGGCCGAATAGCGCTGACCGCAGGCACTTCGTCGCGACAACAGTCGCAGCGACTCGCAAAACGCCCAGTCAGTTCGCTTCGGCGCAGCACTCATCGGTGGGACTGCGGGCGTGGCCGCCAGCGTTCGCTCCACTTCGTCGAGCACGCCAAGCAATTGCATCACCCGGAAAGGGTGGTGCAGGGTGAACGGGGTCAGTGGACGCCCTTCAGTGCCCTGGTGCACCGCGATGAGCGGCTTGTCGGTACGCGCCCAGCGTTCAATTGCCGGCTCGTTGGCATCGACCCCGGCCATGAGGACATCGGCATCGTCGGGTGCGGAAAGGCTCCACGCCGATTGCGCGCGACCGTCAACGATTTTGAGCATCGAATGAAACGCGTGGGCGGCATCATCCTTCAGGCCCACCACCGCAATTCTTCTCGTCCTCATTGCACTTCCCCCTCGTCCTGAAGCGAGAATGGCCGGGCCGATTTCGGAGCGAACTCATCCGGGTTGCAACGCATTTTTTCAATGACGCGGCAAAGTAGACATGGCAATTATTTCGAGCTGTACCCCTGAAATCCAGTCTAGGCACACTTCAGATAATTGTATAGGTGCGCATAGCGAGCATTGCGACTGCGTTTTATGTCGTGCGCATCGCGAACCCCGAAGGCGTTCAGCGGCAAATACGTGATGATTCAAGATGTTTTCGGCGTTTTCTTTCAATCGAAATATTGCTGCGATCACATCAATCTGATCGCCGCGACGCTGTAACTACTTACAGGTTTTCGCGCTGCGCTGGCGCTCGTTTCTCACGACGATGAGCCGCGTTTTGCGCTGGCCTCGCGTTCGCACATCCGGAACTGTTCGAAGCCGAACGCGACGATTCCGATGGAACCCATCTCGCATCATCTCGCGCAGCGGATTTCGCTCTTCGCCGATTGGATATCCGACATTTCGAGTCGATGGATTTGCGCGCGCGCTTCGTCAGTTGCTGCAACCCCCGTCGATGCGCGGGCCTCGTCGTCGAATGAAGGAGGAGGAACATGGCAGGGTTTTTTCGTCATCTGCGTGAAGAGAGTTGGTGGACATCATCGCGTACAGCCAACCGATTACCGCCTCGTTGCTCTTTTTGCCGCGTGCGCAATTGCAGGCCGGATGGTGCTCGCGATTTCGCTGCCGCCAGGCTCCGTCGATCCGGGTTTCGGCGACGTCGGTTTCACGGGTATCCAGTACAACGCCCGTCTCGGAGCTACGAGGGACGACAGTGGGCCTTCGATACGGATCGTGTGTGGCGATCTCAGTGGCGGCGCATGCGGTCAGAAGTGGATTCTGGTTGCGGGGTTGGCCGGCAAGTACGCCGAAATCACACGGCTGAAGATGGATGGCCAGATCGACAGGTTGTCGCTGCTGATGGCTTTGCGTTTTCCGCGCGCAGCAATGTGAGCAGCTTCGGCGGCATGGTCACGATTCCCAATGGCAACGTCGTGATCGGCTATGCCGACGACTACTGGAGCCCAGACAACGACAGCAAGGACTTTTTTCATCGAGGTGCTGACCGCCGAAGGAAAACCGGGAGCGAGACCACCTTCATGTTTCAACGCCTCGGGATCCGGGCGCTGGTCGCGCCGATGCGGCTGGCGTACGGCGCCACCCTGGCGACCAGCCCCTCGCGCAGGACGGTATCTGTTGCACGACCGCAGTGGATCACGGTGATCGACTCGGCTGCCACGGCGGGCATGGTGAGGCTGGCGAGCGCGGCGACGTCTGGATGGCGCAGGCGTTGGCAGATTCCCCGAGCGGAAGGGAGCCGATACATGCAGTGGGCTGCGTTCGCGGGGCCCTGCCATCGGTCCCTGGTAGGTGCGTGCCCCGCGCGTTGCGCGCCCCCAGTCGGACTCGCATTTGCATGCGCGGAACCGGCAGGATTCCGCCGTTATCACCAGGATGTCCCACGCCACGGGCGGCGCACGTCGCCGTCTCATGGACTAGCGCGGAGCGGACCCGCAGAACGTGATTCTCGAACCCCTCCTCATGCGCCACGCCCGTCCTCGCCCGTCTTTCGTTTACCCATCCATCCGAGTACTGTCGTACGGAGATGTGGCCTTTCTAGATTGGGGTAGATGCATGAGTACCGTAGCGATCGTACCGAGATTCAGTGGCCGATTTTTGGCTGGAGGAGGTCGTGGCATTGGAATGCTTGTTTGTGCTGTTCTTCTGTTCGGAGGAAGCGCATTTTCTGTTCCCGTGACCCGGTTGGCTCCTGTCACCGACGGCATCGGCACATACGGTGACGAGGCGGGCACGGCCATTGCGCTGCTGGGCGATACGCTGGCCGTGTCGGCCCCCTCTGCCCAGCCGACTCCTTACATCCCCGCCGGTGCGATCGAGGTATATCGACTCAACAGCGGAGTCTGGCAATCGGAAGCAGTCTTGCGACCTGCCGATCCGAGCGGTTCGTTGGCGTTCGGATCTGCGCTTGCTCTGGGTCAGGATCTCGCCGTAGCGGGGACCGGCAGCAATACAGGCACGCTGTATACATTCGCGCGCACAGGGACATCCTGGCAACAGATTAACAAGCTTGCCACCGCAACTTATGGAGTCACCAATCTGTCGCTGTCGGGCAATACCCTTTTCGTGAACGGCCAATACGAGTACCTGAGATCAGGCAATAGCTGGTCATTGCATTCGCAGCTGGCGTTCGACCAAGGCGAATCTGGTGGGGTGGCGGCCATTGACGGCGATAACGTCGCTGCGATTTCCGAAATCATAAGTCCTCCGTCCCCCGCAGCCACGCAAAGTTTCTATCTTTATTTTTTTTCCCGCGTCGGCGGTAATTGGGTGCGACAGACGAAGTTCAATCTGGGTACGCACATCGGCTACTTGGCCGAATTCAACGCGCCCGTGGTGTTGGCAGGGACTACTGCGATCGTTTCAACTCCAATCGGCGTTTCCGCGTTTGAGCAGATTTCCGGCTCCTGGACGTCGCAGGGCGGGCTGGACCCGTTGACCAGCCAGCCGGGATTTGGTGCGTCGCTCGCGTTGTCGGGCGATTTTGCCGCTGTGGGCTCACCCGACGACACGGTGCTCGGGTTCCCGATGGGCGGTACTGCCTACGTATTCACGCGCAGCGGAAATGCGTGGTCTCGCACTGCGCATGTTGCAGATCCTGAGGTGAGCTATTTCTACTATCAATTCGGAACGGCACTCGCACTGGATGGAGATCAGTTGATCGTCGGCGCACCGGGAGGCAATACCAAGGCGGGACCCAGCGGCAAGACAACGGTATTCACGTACCAGGGCGGGTCGTGGACTCCCACACAAGCCGTCGACATGGGCAATTCGCATATCAATGAACGATTCGGCAGCAGCGTCTCCGCTTCAGGCTCGACGCTGTTGATCGGCGGCGGCGGCGCTCAAAGTGAGAGTCCGTTCGTTACGGGTGCCGCGTATATCCTGGAACAAGGGGGTACCGGGTGGTTGCAGGAAGCGCGGCTGACGCCTCCGGCCCCACCGACAGGCCAAAGCCGAGTTTTTGGGAGTTCGGTTGCACTCGATGGCGACACTGCCGTGGTGGGTGCGGAGCGGATCGACAATCCAACGGGAGGGGCTTATGTCTATACGCGCGGCGGCGGCACGTGGCCGTTGCAAGCGGTACTGACTGCGAACAGCCCCATCGGTCTCGGTTGGTCTGCTGCCCTTCAGGGCGATGTTCTCGCATTGGGTACGGGTCCGGCCGCTGATCCGGGCACAGTGCAGATTTTCTCGCGCTCCGGTGTTGATTGGACGGCGCAAGTGGCGTTGCAGGCCTCCGACGGCATGAACGGTGACGAATTCGGCACCGCTCTTGCCATGGACGCAGGAACACTGGTCGTGGGCGCTCCTGGGGAGGATGTAGGGATCGAGCAGGATGCAGGTGCCGTTTATGTCTACACCCAATCAGGTTCGATCTGGACTCAACAGGCTAAATTGACCGCGCCGATCCCCGCTGGCGGGAATGGATTTGGGGTGGCCGTCGCGTTGGCCGGCGATACCGCCGTGATCGGTGCCAACACCGAGATTGGGGAGGTAGCCAACCCAGGTACCCGCGGAGCCGCTTATGTCTATGTGCGAACCGGCGCTTCATGGTCGTTGCAGTCGGTGCTTACGCCGCAGGGCCTCTCGCCGGGCAGCTTTGGTCGCGCTGTTTCAGTTTCTGCCTCCGGAGATCGCGCCGTCATCGGTGCACCGTATTCAGGTGATGTCACCTCCAACGGGCGTGTCTACGTCTTCAAAAGGAGCGGCTCGACCTGGACCCAAGCGCTGCAGCTGCAGGGCCCGCCGCAGACGGGATATCACCCCGACTCCGACCAATTCGGCATGTCGGTCGCAGTGCGGGGTGAGCAAGCGATGATCGGGGCGACTACTGACGGTTCGACGGGAGCCGTATTTTTATTCGGAATCGGTGATGCGCTGTTCGCTGACGGCTTTGAATCGCCGTAGGAGGGCGGATGGTCTGGGGCGCAATCGATCCTGTTCGCGCGTGCCCGCAAGCGTCGACAGCAACGGAGCGCGCTGGACTGGGTTTGAGGGCGATGGCCCGCACCTTCCTGAAGTCGTCGTCGAGAGCGAGCTTTCCTCGTTTGCTGCGCTGCGTTAGGCTCGTCGATCCTTCCGAAGAATGCGCGCGGCGAAATGCTGTGCAAACCCATGTCCATGCAAGAAACCCACGAACCGCAAGCTGGTCAAACCCACGCCTACCAACCCCAGGCGGTTGAAGCCGTCGCACAGAAGTTCTGGAATGAGACGCGTGCGTTCGTCGTCGACGAGAAATCGCCGAAGCCGAAATTCTTCTGCCTTTCGATGCTGCCGTATCCGAGCGGCGCGCTGCACATGGGCCATGTGCGCAACTACACGATCGGCGACGTGATCAGTCGCTACCAGCGCATGCAGGGAAAGAATGTGCTGCAGCCGATGGGCTGGGACGCCTTCGGGCTGCCCGCCGAGAACGCCGCGATCAAGAACGGCGGGCACCCGTTCACCTGGACGATGCAGAACATCGAGAACATGCGGCGCCAGCTGCGCTCGATGGGCGCGACGTTCGCATGGGACTCGGAGGTCGTCACCGCGGATCCGGCCTACTACAAGTGGAACCAGTGGCTGTTCCTGAAGTTCCTGGAGGCGGGGCTCGCCTACCGCGCGCTGTCGGCGGTCGATTGGTGCCCGAACGACGGGACGCTGGCGCGCGAGCAGGTCGAGGGACCGGACCGACGTTGCTGGCGCTGTGGCGCGCTGGTCGAGAAGCGCGACCTGGAGCAGTGGTTCCTGCGCACGACCCGCTACGCCGACGAGCTGCTCGACTTCAGCGGACTGGACTGGCCGGAGCCGATCAAGACCCAGCAGACCAACTGGATCGGGCGGTCCGAAGGTGCCGAGATCGACTTCGAGGTCGCACCCGACGACCACCAGCCGGGTGGCGACAAGCTGCGCGTGTTCACGACCCGCCCGGACACGCTGTTCGGGGCCACGTTCATGGTCCTTTCGCCGGAACATCCGCTGGTCGCCGGGCTGACCCACCCGGACCGGCGCGCCGAGGTCGAGGCGTACGTTGCGCAGGCTCGCCGCCGGACGGAGATCGAGCGGCTGTCGACGGATCGCGAGAAGACCGGCATCGCGATCGGGGCCAAGGCGATCAACCCGATCAACGACGAGCGGATCCCGATCTTCATCGCCGACTACGTGCTGGCCGGCTACGGCACCGGCGCGATCATGGCCGTGCCGGCCCACGACGAGCGGGACTTCGAGTTTGCGAAGAAGTTCGACCTGCCGATCCGCCAAGTAGTAGAGCCGGCATCCGATCGTGGCATGGGCGCCCCGCCCATGTCTTCTTCTGGCG
>JBDSXV010000035.1:0-5989 GCA_039926025.1 Dokdonella sp. | reverse complement strand
CTTTGCCTTGACGCACAGCACGCTCTACCCTTGTGACAAGATCCCTTCCCGCACGCAGCTGATTCGAACGCATGAGCAAGCAATACGCCCTGGTCATCGACGACGAACGCGACATCCGCGAGCTGCTGACGCTGACACTCGGCCGCATGGATTTGCTCGTCGAAACGGCCGCAACCGTGGCCGAAGCGCGCGAGCGCCTCGCCGGACGCCGCTACGCGCTGTGCTTCACCGACATGCGCCTGCCCGATGGTTCGGGCCAGGAGATCATCGCCCTGATTGCCGCGCAGTACGTGGAAACACCGGTGGCGATGATCACCGCGTATGGCAATGTCGATGCTGCGGTCGACGCACTCAAGGCCGGCGCATTCGATTTCGTTTCCAAGCCGGTCGACATCAGCGTACTGCGCCGACTGGTGCAAACCGCGCTGAAGTTGTCCGAGGAAAAACGCAGCGAGCAAGTCGCGAGCGGCAGCAAGCTGATCGGCGACTCCCTGCCCATGAACGAACTGCGGGCGACGATCGCAAAGGTCGCGCGCAGCCAGGCACCCGTCTACATCGCTGGAGAATCGGGCGTTGGCAAGGAGCTCGTCGCACGCCTGATCCATGAACTGGGACCGCGATCGAGCGCGCCGTTCGTGCCGGTCAATTGCGGCGCTATTCCATCGGAACTCATGGAAAGCGAATTCTTCGGCCACAAGCGCGGCAGCTTCACCGGCGCGCAAGCGGACAAGGACGGCTTGTTCCACGCTGCGCAGGGCGGCACTCTGTTCCTCGACGAAGTCGCGGAATTGCCCATGCACATGCAGGTGAAACTGCTGCGCGTGATCCAGGAAAAAGCCGTGCGCCCGATCGGCGCACGCGCCGAGATTGGTGTCGATGTACGCATCCTGTCCGCCACGCACAAGAATCTCGCCCGCCTGGTGGAGCTCGGTTCGTTCCGCCAGGATCTGTTCTACCGCATCAATGTGATCGAACTGCGCGTGCCGCCCTTGCGCGATCGGCGCGAGGACATCCCGAAGCTCGCCGGCCGCGTACTCGAGCGCCTCGGCAAGGACAACGGCAGCGCGGCGGCTCGACTGGAACCGGAGGCATTGCGGGCGTTGCTCGGCTATGACTTCCCGGGCAATGTGCGCGAACTGGAGAATATTCTCGAACGCGCGGTCGCGCTGTGCGAGAACAACACCATCGGCATCGAGGATCTGCATCTGTCGACACGCGAGCGCTCTGCCAGTGTCGCCGCGGAGACCTGGGCGAATACGCCGACACCGGTGCCCCCGAGCCACATGGAACAACGCACGCCACCGCCGTACGCGCCAGAACCGCCGGAAGACGAAGGCTTCCCCGGCGACCTTGCCGCTGCCGTCGCCGAAACCGAACGCACCGCTATCATGAAAGCGCTCGAAGCGACGCGCTGGAACCGCACCGCTGCAGCGAAGCATCTCGGCCTGACGTTGAGGCAGTTGCGCTATCGATTGGAGAAGCTCGGCATCGAGTAGGCCAAGGCGGGCCATCCGTCCTCGAAATCGGAGCCCGCTGCGAAGAAGCACTCGCAGCACGCCGCCATCCGTGTGCTTCCGTCTTCTTTTGACCAGCCAGATTCGATGGTATTTTCGCCCGGCATTGGAACTTGAGGTTGCGCATGTCACGCTGGAAAGCTGCGGCGATACACCTGTCAATAAGCGTGATGATCGGTTTGCTGTCGGCCGCAATGATTTTTGGTGTGTGGTACCCACCGCCCTACAGTCACGCCGCTGGTGCAGACCAACTCGTACTGGTCCTGCTCGGCGTCGATGCGGTGCTTGGTCCATTGCTGACCTTGATCGTCTTCCGCCACGGCAAGAAGGGGATGCGCTTCGATCTTGCCGTCATCGCCGTCATGCAGGTGTGCGCCTTCAGTTATGGCTTGTCGGTCGTCATCGCGGCGCGACCAGCGTTCATCGTGGCTGTGATCGACCGCTTCGTGATCGTCACTGCCAGCGACCTGGCTGCCGACGACCTCGCCAAGGGCCGCGAACCGGCATTCCGCACCCTTTCGTGGACGGGCCCGCGCCTCGTGTATGCGGAGCGGCCGGAGAGCAGATCTGAACGCAGCGATCTGTTGTTCAGTGGCGTCGACGGCAAGGACATGGAAAAGTTTCCGAAGTACTACGCCGACTACACCGAGCATGCTGCGGCGATGCTCGATCGAAAACTTCCATTGTCCAAGATCCACGACACGCCCGAAGCGCATGCGATCCTGGACGCATGGCTGCTGCAGCACTCTCGCGATCGAGCCGATGTTGTGTGGGTGCCGCTCGTGGCGCGGCGCGCCGACATGGTCATGCTGCTTGACCGCAAGAATGGTGCGGTGCTGGGAGCCTTGCCGATCGATCCCTGGTAGGCGAGCTGTCGCGCAACGCGTGCATGGGCGACGCTTCCTCCGTATGCTCGTGCGGCCAATCAGGGGGAGAATTCCATGGTAAGTGGTGAGCGCAAGCCGCGCTGGCTTGGGCCGGCGGCATTGTTCGTCTTTGCGCTGTCGGGTTGCTCGGGTCTGATCTACCAGTCGATCTGGTCGCAGTACCTCGGGCTGTACCTCGGTCACGCCGCTTACGCACAAAGCCTGGTTCTTGCGATCTACATGGGCGGCATGGCCGTCGGCGCCTGGTGGGCGAGTCGACGCAGCGATCACTGGCGCAATCTGTTGCGCAACTACGCCTTGATCGAACTCGCGATCGGCATTGCAGCCGCGCTATTTCATCCGACCTATGTCGGGCTGACCAGCTTTGCCTATGACACCGCGTTTCCGGGCTTGCCTGGCAATTGGGCTGTGCAGACGTTCAAGTGGAGCAGCGGTGCCTTGCTGATCCTGCCGCAATCGATCTTGCTCGGCATGACGTTCCCGCTGATGAGCAGCGGTCTCATGCGGCGCCTTCGCAGCGGCGACGGCGCGATTCTCGGCGGCCTTTATTTCACCAACAGCTTCGGTGCCGCCATTGGTGCACTGTTCGCGACGTTTGTGCTGCTGCCAGCGATCGGCATGCCCGGTGCCATGCGTTTCGGCGCAGTCCTGAACATTGTCGTGGCTCTCGCCGCCTTCCTGCTCTCGCGACAGCCGGAAACGGCCCTGCCGGCACCGCCTTCGAAATCCATGCAAGGCGATCGTGCCGGCGCGACGCGTTTTCTGCTCGCGGCTACATTCGTCACCGGCGCCACCTCATTCGTCTACGAGATCGGCTGGGTGCGCATGCTCAGCCTGGTGTTCGGGAGCACCGTGCATACCTTCGAGCTGATGCTTGCCGCCTTCATCGGCGGCCTCGCCCTTGGCGGTCTCTGGATCCGCCGACGCATTGACGGCTTTGCCGCGCCGATTCGCGTCGGCGGTTGGGTGCAGATCCTGATGGGATTGGCTGCGTTGCTCAGCCTCGTGCTCTACGACCACGCATTCGACTGGGTTGCCTGGTTCCTGGGTGCGCTCTCGCACACCGACAGCGGCTACAGCCTCTACAACACCGTCACCGCCGCTGTTTCACTTCTGCTGATGGCGCCGGCCGCGTTCTTTGCAGGCATGACCTTGCCACTGTTCACGATGTCGCTGATGCGGGCGGGCGGTGGTGAAGCCGCCGTGGGTCGCATCTACGCTGCCAACACGGTCGGCGCGATCATCGGCGTATTTGCTGCCGTGCATCTGCTGATTCCCGTGCTCGGGATGAAACTCGCCATGATTGCGGCGGCGGCGGGCGATCTGACGCTCGGCCTCGCACTGCTGCGTCGCGAAGGCAATGCATCGCGCTCGGTGGACAATCCCTATCTGGGTGCATTGGTGTTGTGCGGCGCCGCGCTGGCGGCGACGATGCTGCTGGCGCGTTTCGATCCGGCGGCGATGGCCGGCGGTGTCTATCGCACTTCTGTCGCGCGCTTTTCCGAAACACAGGGCAAGCAAGTGCTGTACTACCGCGATGGCAAGACCGCCAGCGTGGCGGTGCTCGCGACGGCCAATCAGATACGTGCGATTGCCACGAACGGCAAGATCGATGCCGGCATCCGCATGGCCGACGATGACAAGCCTGCGATGGACGAAATCACCATGGCGATGGCGGCGGCCGTGCCGCTGCTGCATCACCCTAACCCGCGTACGGCCGCGGTGATCGGCTTCGGTTCCGGCATGTCCACTCACACGATGCTCGGCGACCCGCGGCTTGAGAGGGTCGACACGATCGAGATCGAGCCTGCGATGATCGAGGGTGCGCGCGCATTCGGCAAACATGTCGAGCGTGCCTACACTGATCCGCGCTCGCACATTCATATCGAGGATGCACGCACGTATTTCGCGGCAAATCGTTCGCGCTACGACATCATCCTGTCCGAACCCTCCAATCCGTGGGTATCCGGCGTCGCCAGCCTGTTCAGCCGCGAATTCTATGCCTTCATCCCGCATCACCTCGCGCCCGGCGGCCTCTACGTGCAATGGGTGCAGTTGTACGAGATCAACGACGAACTGGTCGCCTCGATAGCGAATGCCCTATCGCAGAATTTCAGCGACTATCGCATCTACCTCACCTACAACAGCGACATGCTGATCGTTGCGCGCGCCGACGGAATGGTGGAAGACCTGCACCCCGAGGCGCTTGAGGCCCCCGATCTGAAAGCGAGCCTGCAGCGCCTCGATATCGCGACGGTGCCCGAAATCTTCGCCCACCAGCTCGGCGACCGGCGGTCACTGCAAACGCTGTTCGGCGCGTTCTCGAGTCGATCCAATTCCGACTACTATCCGATCCTGTCGCTGGAGGCGCCGCGTGCGCGCTTCACCCGGCAGATGGCACAAGGCATCGCAAATCTTGCGTCGGCAGATCTGCCCTACCGCGAAGTGCTGGGTGGCTTGATGCCCCCGCGCGTGCAGGACATCGCGGACAGTCCGAGCTATGCCTACACGGGAGCGCTGCATCGCGCGCAACATGTCGTTGAAGCCTTGCGCAGCGGCGCCACCCTCGCTGGCGCCGATGACATTGCGCTTGCCTATCTACGCGAGACCGTCGGTGAATGCCGCGACGTCGGCGATCCTGCCATCGTATTAAGCAGCCTGGTCGACTTGGCCAGCCGCACCGTGCCCTATCTCGACCCTGCGGCGCTGCAGGGCGCATGGATCGAACCGGCGTGGATCCATTGCACGGCGCAGCCCGCAAACGTGCAGGCAATGCTCGACGTGATTGCCGCCCTCGCGCGGCGCGACGGCAAGGCACTGCAGATGGACGCCACAGCGCTGCTAGCAGCGGACGCTGCGATTCGCGCACCCGGCCTGCGCGAGTGGCTGCTGCGCGCAGCGATGCTCGGCGCGATCAAGGCTGGCGACTACGCAGCTGTCGAGCAGCTTGAGCAGTCCGCAGGCCGCACCATCACCTCGACGCCCCCGGATCTGTGGTATCGCATCTGGATGCGAAATTTCGCCCGGCAAAAATCTGCCACATCCGCGCCGGTCACCCTCCATTGAGGGATGGCCCCATAGCCTATTCTCGCGCAGGCCGGGGTCCGCCGATGCGAGGATTGTCACATCCGAACAATCTGCGCGGCGGCGCATTGTCAACGTGAGAACCGCGTCTCATCCTCCGACTTTCGTTTTCAAAAATCTGTCGCTCATCGGCTAAGCTGTCCTTGGCATGGATGCTGCTACATGTCATTCGCGAGCCGTCGATCGTCGGGACTACAAAGCGATCGCGGAAGCGGGCCCGCCTGGCAAGGTTGGCGGCTCTAGGGGCAAATCGTTTATCCCAACACCAGAACCGAGGAATCACCATGAACAAGATTCAGAAGGGCTTTACGCTGATCGAACTGATGATCGTTATCGCGATCATCGCGATCTTGGCCGCGATCGCGCTGCCGGCTTACCAGGATTACACCGTCCGCTCGAAGGTCTCGGAAGGTCTGGTGGGCGCCAGCGCCGCCAAGGTCACCGTCGTCGAAGGCTTCCAGAGCGGTGGCGCCTTGGGCCTGCAGGCTGTTGCGACCGCCTATG
>JBDSXV010000034.1:0-14045 GCA_039926025.1 Dokdonella sp. | reverse complement strand
CTTGTGGTTCGTCGTGAACAACCAGCGATGCAGGAAGCCTTGCGGCTTGTGATCGTGGTCGTCATGCGCATCATGCGCGTCGTCGTGGATGGCGGGATTGGCTGCGGCCATGGCCTTGAACCTCTATTGAATAGTGTGGCCACGGATGGCCGCTTTTTTTGTTCCGCGTTCAAGGACGAACGCATAAACCAATTTGATAGTGCGGCCAAGGATGGCCGCTTTTTTCTTGCTTCGCGTTCAACAACGAACGCACAAATTCACTGGATCACGTGGCGGCAAAGCCCGCCGCAAATCTTCCTGGTCAGCCCTGCGGTGCCGGCGAAGTGGCGATCGGCGCGCTTGCTGCCGTCTGCGCCGCTGTCGTCGCGGTTTCCTGTGCGGCCATCCATTGCTCGAATTCGGCTTTCGGCAGCGCCTTGACGACGATCGGCATGAAGCCATGGTCCTTGCCGCACAGTTCTGCGCATTGGCCGCGGTAGGTGCCGGGCTCGTCGATCTGCGCCCACTGGTCGTTGATGATTCCGGGGATTGCGTCCTGCTTCCAGCCCAGGCTGGGCACCCACCACGCGTGGATCACGTCGTCGGCGGTGATCACGAAGCGCACCTTGACGCCCACCGGCAGGATCAATGGCTTGTCGACGTTGAGCAGGTAGCTTTGGAAGTCGCCATCCTTGACCGTGGCCGGATCGATGCCGGAACCGAGCTGGCGCGCCTTGTTCGAGTCGGCATCCAGGCTCGACACGAAATTCACGTGCGTCGGCTTCTTGAAGTAGTCGACGTACTCGTAACGCCACTTCCACTGGTAGCCGGTGATCTTGATCGTCATTTCCGAGTTCTCGACATCGGCCATGTCGACCAGCAGCTTGGTCGCGGGCCACGCCATCACGACCAGGATGATGATCGGAACGACGGTCCAGATCGCTTCCATGGTCGTGTTGTGACTCCAGGTCGCCGCCGTCACGCCCTTGGACTTGCGGAACGCGAACATCGCGTAGGCCATGGCGCCAAAAACGACAACGCCGATGACGACGCAGACCCAGAACACGAGCATGTGCACATCGTGGATGCGATGCGAGATCGGCGTCACGCCGGGCGTCATGTTGAGCTG
Source organism: Dokdonella sp. (assembly GCA_039926025.1). Lineage (GTDB taxonomy): Bacteria > Pseudomonadota > Gammaproteobacteria > Xanthomonadales > Rhodanobacteraceae > Dokdonella_A. Next base: position 12,937 of record JBDSXV010000034.1, on the reverse strand, counting down.
CCACGGCTTCGGATTCGCCATTGCCGTGCCGCTCGCGAGCAACGCAAGTGCCGCAAAGGCGCGGCAGGCGCGCTGGACCCCGGATGAAATCATCGCCATCACCTTGTTTCGAGTACTCGGATTCGCAAGTCTTTAGCCGCCGCGGCGGCGCGGAAGCCGGATCCGACCGGACCCTGCTTCCAAGTTCGAGAGCGCAACTTTGCGATGATAGTGGACCCTGCGCAGCAGCGGCAACCGTGGACGCGTGCGCGCATGCGACAAACCGCCGCAATTACCCCCGGTTTGGGACACCCCTGGAGGCCCGCTCCTCGGCTCCGGTCCTTGGCCGACGCAGCCCGCGTCACTACACTACGCGCCTTCGCGCGGCCGTCCGGTCACGCGCCCCCATCCTTCTTCGAGACGCGCCTTGAGCGATCGCCTGATTCCGGAACTCCCGCCTGCCGCCGAGCCGACCTGGGCGCGCATCACGGCTGCCTGGTCGCTTGACGAGACCGAAGCCGTCGACGACCTGCTCGCGCAGGCCGCTCTGCCCGCGGCCGAACTCGATCTCGTGCTCGCGCGCGCTTCCGACCTGGTGGCGCGCGTTCGCGCGCGCGCCAGCGAGCAAAGCGCAGTCGAGTCCTTCATGCGTCAATACGACCTGTCGAGCGAGGAAGGCGTGTTGCTGATGTGTGTGGCGGAAGCCTTGCTGCGCATTCCGGACAGCGCAACCGCGGACAAGCTGATCCGCGACAAGCTCGGCGAGGCAAACTGGAAGAAACACATCGGCGGCAGCGCATCGGTGCTGGTCAACGCCTCGACCTGGGGCCTGATGCTGACCGGTCACCTGGTCAATCTCGCCGACGAAACCCGCCGCGACTTCACCGGCGCGCTCAAGCGGCTGGTCGGCCGCGCCGGCGAACCGGTAATCCGACTCGCCGTGCGCCAGGCCATGCGCATCATGGGCCACCAGTTCGTCATGGGGCGCACGATTGACGAGGCGCTCGACCGCTCCGCCGAGAAGGCCAACGCGGCCTACCGCTATTCCTACGACATGCTCGGTGAGTCCGCGCTGACGACGGCGGATGCCGAGCGCTATCACCTTGCGTACAAGGATGCGATCGGCGCGCTGGGCAAGCGCGGCCCGTTCGTGAACGTGCTCGACGCGCCATCGATCTCGGTCAAGCTGTCGGCGCTGCATCCGCGCTACGAAGTCGCCAAGCGTGCGCGCGTGCATGCGGAGCTCACGCCGAAGCTGCTCGAACTCGCGCAACTGGCGATGAAGAACGGCATCGGCATGACCGTCGATGCGGAGGAATCCGAACGCCTCGAGATTTCGCTCGAGATCATCGGTGAAGTGTTCGCGCACGCGTCGCTGGCCGGCTGGAACGGGTTCGGCCTCGCCGTGCAGGCGTACCAGAAGCGCTGCCCGTTCGTGATCGACTGGCTTGCCGAAACCGCGCGCAAGGCGGGCCGGCGCTGGTGTGTGCGTCTGGTGAAAGGCGCGTACTGGGACTCGGAGATCAAGCGCGCGCAGGAAGGCGGCTACGCCGGCTATCCGGTCTACACGCGCAAGCCGAACACCGACGTGTCCTACCTCGCCTGCGCCAAGCGCATGTTCGCGGCGGGCGGCGAGACGATCTATCCGCAGTTCGCGACCCACAATGCACACACGATCGCGGCGATCCATCATCACGCGCAGGGTCGTGCGTTCGAATTCCAGCGACTGCACGGGATGGGCACGGATCTGTACGCCGAGGTGATTGGCGAAAAGAACCTCAACGTGCCGTGCCGCGTCTATGCGCCCGTTGGCAGCCACGAAGACCTGCTGCCGTATCTCGTGCGCCGACTGCTTGAGAACGGTGCGAATACCTCGTTCGTCAACCGCATCGTTGATGCGGACGTGTCCATACGGGAACTTGTCGCCGATCCGTGCGAGTCGGTGCGAGCGTTCACCTCCAAAGCGCATCCGCGCATTGCATTGCCGGTCGGGCTCTACGGCGAAAGCTCTGTGCGTGCGCAGAATTCAAATTCGGTATCCAGGAAGAATTCCATGGGCGTCAATCTCGCCAACGACAACGAACTCAAAGCCCTCGCCGAAGCCGTCAACGCGCCGCATGCGCCGTGGATCGCCGCGCCACTCGTGCCTGGCGCGACCACGACCGAAGCCGCGCGCCCGGTGACCAACCCGTCCGATCGCCGCGAGGTGATCGGCGAAAGCCGCAACGCCGACGCCGCGACGATCGAGAGGGCCCTCGCGAATGGGGTTGCTGCGCAAGTCGACTGGGACCTGATGCCCGCTGCAAGCCGCGCCGCAATCCTCGAACACGCAGCGGATCTGCTCGAAGCGCGCCGCGGCGAGTTCATGGCGCTGTGCGTACGCGAAGCGGGCAAGACGATCCCGGCGGCGATTTCGGAAGTGCGCGAAGCGGCGGACATGTGTCGCTACTACGCCGCGATGGCGCGCAAGCTGTTTGGCGCGCCGGAGAACCTGCCGGGGCCGACCGGCGAATCGAACCAGTTGTTCCTGCGTGGCCGCGGCGTATTCGTGTGCATCAGCCCGTGGAACTTCCCGCTCGCGATCTTCATGGGCCAGGTCGCCGCGGGGCTGGCTTCCGGCAACGCCGTGATTGCCAAGCCTGCGGACCAGACCACGCTCGTCGGTTACGCCGCCGTGAAGCTGCTGCACGAAGCCGGCGTGCCCGAGGCAGTGCTGCAGTTCGTGCCGTGCAAGGGCTCGATGCTTGGCAACACCTTGCTGACCCAATCCGACGTCGCCGGCGTCTGCTTTACCGGTTCTACCGAGACCGCGTGGACGATCAACCGCACGCTCGCCGCACGCAATTCGCCGATCGCCGCACTGATCGCCGAGACCGGCGGCCAGAACGCGATGATTGCCGACTCGTCCGCGTTGCCGGAACAGTTGGTCAAGGACGTGGTCGCCTCCGCATTCGACTCTGCCGGCCAGCGCTGCTCAGCCGCGCGCGTGCTGTTCGTGCAGGAAGACATTGCGGACAAGGTCGTCGCGATGCTGGCGGGCGCGATGAACGAGCTGGTCGTCGGCGATCCGGCGAAGCTGTCGACCGACGTCGGTCCCGTCATCGACGAGCCGTCGAAGAAATTCCTCGTCGAGCACTCCGCGCGCATGGATCGCGAAGCGAAGAAGATCAACGAAGTGAGTCTTTCGGCCGAGGCGGCGAACGGCACCTTCTTCGCGCCGCGCGCCTATGAAATTCCGTCACTCGATCTGCTCACGCAGGAAGTGTTCGGTCCTGTCCTGCACGTCATCCGTTGGAAGGCGAACGAGCTGGACAAGGTCATCGACGCGATCAACGCCACCGGCTTCGGTCTCACGCTCGGCATCCACAGCCGCATCGACGCAACCGTCGAGCACATCGCGCGCCGCGCCAAGGTCGGCAACTGCTACGTCAATCGCAACCAGATCGGCGCCGTGGTCGGCGTGCAGCCTTTCGGTGGAGAGAACCTGTCGGGCACCGGCCCGAAGGCTGGCGGCCCGCACTACCTGCTGCGCTTCGCCACCGAACGCACGTTGACCATCAACACCACCGCGGCCGGTGGCAACGCGTCGTTGTTGACGCTCGGCGAATAAGGCTCGTCGCTGCCGGCGCGATCGAGCGCCGGCGCGGCTAACGCGCGGACCCGGATTCCCGTTTCGATGGGCGATCCCGGTTTTCTTTCGCGAGCAATCGATTGAACGCGCTGGCTAGGCGCGCGGCGGGGCCGTCGCCGACCGTGCGCAGTTCCAGGTACGTATCGCCCTGCACAGCGCGCTCGACCAGATCGATGAGGCGCGCGAGTGGATCGCGCACGCGACGCCATTCAACGAACGCCCCCATCAGCAAGAGCACCAGCAGCAGCAGACCGCCCGCGGCGGCGGGCACGACAACCGCGTCGTATGTCGCCGCACGTGCCGATGGAGCGAGCAGCGAAACGAGCACGACATCATCGGTCGCGCCCGCCAACGGCCTCATTTGTGCCGGCCAGCTTGCGCCGGCCACGTTGAAGTCAATCTTGCGGCTTGTACCGCCGTTCTGCAGCACGCCCTTGAGCAGCGATGCATCCTGCGTGATCTGCGCGAGCAGTTGTTGCGCCAACGGCGACTCGAGCGTCGATGCCGCAAGTCGCGGACCACTTGCCGCCAGTGCGACCAACGCAACGTCGGTGCCTCCCGCCTCAGCGAGTTCCTTCGCCGTGGGCGCACCGACGGGTGAAGCCGTCAACAACAGCGCCTGCATCGTCGTGCCGCGCACCAACGGAGCGACACACACCAGCAGCGACTTGTTCGTGTAAGTGTTCCATCCGCATGCGGGGCGGAGCGTGCTGCGCACGCTAACCACGAGGGGAGCGGCCGCGATGTCGCGCGGATCAAGATAGTCAGGCCCCGACGCGATCACGCGCGTACCAAGCGCATCGAGGATGACGGCATCTTCCAATCCGTACGTCGCGCGACGTTCTTCGACGAGGTCACGGATCGACGCGTGGTCGACGCTCGCTCCGTCCTCCGCGCCCGCGGTCAACGCGTGCTCGATGTAACTGACGAACCCGGCATCGCCCGCGAGCAGCCGCACCTTGAGCGCAAGTTCCTGCTGTCGCTGGGCAGCGATGCGCGTCTGGATCGACTGTGCCGTCGCCAGCACGTTGCTGACGGTGCGTGCGCCGACCTCACGCACCTGCCACGCGGCCGTGCCCGCGACGATCACGATGATCGCGACGGCGACCGCTGCGCAGCCGAGCGGATAACGAACAGCGGGCTTCACCGTGGACCTCAATGCGACAGGTTCTGGTACGGCTTGCCTTCCTTGTTCATGTGAACCTCGACGCGCGGCCTGGTCAGGCGTATCGATTGCTCGATGGGGGCCGCCACAGGCAGCGTCACTGCCACGCTCTGGAATCCCGCACGCGGGTGCCAGAACGTGAGTTTTCCGGGTCCTGCAGGCAGGCCTTCAAGGGAAAAGCGACCGTCCCTCGTCGCCCGCGCAAAGAACGGGGTGTCGACGACGAGCACGGTCGCCTGCATCGCACTGTGCACGTTGCAATTGACGAGGATCAGCCCCGGCTTGGTGAACGTGTGCTCGCCGGAACCGTCCTCGCCGATCAGGCCAAGATCGAATTGGGAACCGGCGGTCGCTGAAAAGACGTTGTGCAGGATTTCGTCGCGATTGGGAAACTTGACCGTGCTGCCGACCGGTACCACGAGGGACTCCGGATCGAATTTCTTCTCGTGGGTATACATCAGATAGCGCTCGGGCTTCGCATGCACGGCGCCTTTGTCGGGAATGAAATACACCGCCACGGCGGCGATTTCGTCGGCCGAAACGGCCGAATCCGATGTGAGCTGGACCTGCCCGCTGAGTCGGGAGGCGCCCGCGAGCGGGGCGACGACTGCCTTTTGGCCGGCGGCGGGTGCGGGTGCGGGCGCGCTTGCCGCCACCGACGGCGCTGCTGCCTTCTTGCCCGTGGCGACAGCTGGCGCAACAGCGGGTGGCTTTGCAGCAGCGGCAGGCGCGATGGGCGTTTCCACCTTGGCAAGCGCAGCCGGTGCCGTTGCGGGAGCTGAGGGTGCGGATGGCGCGCTGGTCGATGCGGGCGCGGCGCTCGCCTTCGCGTTGCCATGCGGGTTCGCAGACTGCATCGGCGCAGGCTTCTGCGGCGACTCGGCACAGCCCGCGAGTGCCAATATGAGAGATGCCGCAAGCAAACGCGGTGTGGTCATGTCAATTTCCCCTGTCGCATGAGTGGCAAGCACGCTGCGGATATCACATCGTGCGCTCGTGGAGTGTCATGTCCGTAGCGGCTCGGCACGCCGTCGATACTTTCGCCGCAGACGCGCTCCGCGCGCCGCACCCTGCCGTCAGGGTCGCGTAATCACTTGTCGATGCATGGGTGCGAGTTTTTCCAGCAGCTTGTTTTGCGCGCTGAACGGAACGCTGTGTTTGTCCATCGTGATCTGCAGGTCTTCGACGAGCGCATTGAACTCCGATTCGTGAATGCCGAATTTCGCATGCACTTCGCTCATCGACTTGCCGGTGTATTGGCACGGCCCGCCGAGTATTACGCAAAACTGATCCACGAGCTCCGCCTTGATGTGTTTCTGGTCGGCGTCAGCGAAGAATGGTCGCGTGCGCGGATCGGAAACCAGCTCGGTCATGAAGTCCTCCATCAGCGCGACCAGGCCGGCCTTGTCGCCGAACTGGTGGAACACCGGCAACAGCGAAGGATCGGCCGGCGCCGGATTCTCTGCGCCGCGCGCACCATCGGGCGCACCGGACAGCAGCAGCATCGCCGCCAACGCCATGGCTCCGGACTTCGTGTGAAACGTGATCATGGTTTCGCTCCGCAATGTAAAAAGGTCAGAAGCCGACTTGCACGGATGCGTACAGGCCACGCTGGTCGTCCTTGATCACGACATTGCCCAGGTACGCGTAGGCGAGTGTCACGGACACATGCTTCGTCGGCGCCCACGCGATGAACAGGTCGTACCAGTCATCCTCGCGAGCGATGCCGAGGTTGTCCGGCTTCATCCGGTATTCGGCGCCGATCGCGAGCTTGCGGCTCAACAGATACGCGGCGGACGCTTCCAATTCGGGCTGATAGCTGTCGTGCTTGTCGCCGCCGAATCCCAGAATGCCAAGCTGGTTCGCCTTGGTCAGGCGCAGGGTGCCGTTGAGCAACAGATTCTGGCCGAGCAGCAACTTGGTTGCGCTGACGTAGAAATCGGTGCCGCTATCGCTTTTTGCGCCGATCGCATGCAACACATCGCCGCGATCGTTCGACTTGTATTGCAGGCCCACCGAAATCTGCGGCATGGCGCTGTCCTGGTCGAGCACGACATCGCCGGCGACCTTGACCTTCACACCGACGATGTTCTGGCGCAAGGTGAAACCGCGCCCCAAGCCGAGCGCAGCCCCGACGTCCTCGGTGTTGAAACGCTGCTGCGCGAACGAAAGCTCGACCCGGTCATGTATGCCGATCAGCACGCCCGCATCGGACAAGTGGTAGTCCTGCACGCCAACGTGAGTGAAGTAGGCATTTGCGCCCACTTCGTCGCGCGTACCGTAACCACCAATGACGGCCCATGGCGTCAGTCCACCGCCGGCCGCGCCTTCGAGCTGGCTGACGCCGCCCGTCAGCAACAGTTTGTTGCTGCCCAACAGGGGGCGGTCAAATACTTCTACTTCCGTCAACACGGTTCCGGCAACCGGCGTCGATGCGATGGCAGGCGCCACGTCTTGCGCCAACGCCACCACAGGAAGCGTGGCGATTCCCAACGCGCAGACAAAACCTAACAGAGCGAGACAAAGCTCGCGCACGAACGTCATGGCCATTCCCCTTCAATGTGACACGCAATGTCCGCTTCATTGCCGCAACAACAAAGGGCGGCACCCCTGAACCACAGCGATAGTACGGGCAAGACTCATCGGCGGATGCACTTCTGTTACCGCCGTCACGGTTCGTTGCATGTCGACCGGGGAAACACCCGATCCATTTCATGGCGAGGCCCAGCCAACCGCAGAATTCGGCGTGCGCACGGGCGCGCGAGCCGGCTCAAGGGTGGACCGATCATGCGACCATGCTCGTGGCGACGCCGCGGAATTTTCCGGCGCGGGGCGCTCTCACGCCGTCGGTCGTGTTGTCGATATCCGATTTTCGGCGCTTTCACGGCGCACAAAAAAACGACGGGCGCCCGAAGGCGCCCGTTGTTTTCTCCCCAACGCGTGATGCCTAGAACAGGTATTGCCCCGACACGCCGAGCACGTTGCCCTTGCTCTGGAACTTGCCGGAGAGGTGGCTGAACGTCGACGCCGTATGGTCGATCGTGCCGTCGGACACCCACAGGTGCACGAAGCCCGCATCGAACTTGAGGTTTTCACTCGCACGATAACCGACACCGAAGGACACCCAGGTGCGATCACCGTCCGGCACGCGCGGCGTACGCGTTTGGTCGTTTGTTGGCGTCTGGTCGTAGGCAATGCCCGCACGCAACGTCCACTCGTCGTTCAAGCGATAGTCGCCGCCGACCGAGAAGAACCAGGTGTCGTCCCAGTTGAACGCCTGTGCGTTCGTGAATGGCGCCATCGCGGCATCCGTGTAGAGGATCTTCAATTCCTTGAAGCTCGACCAATGCGTATAGCTGACGTCCGCACCAAAGCTCAAACGTTCGTCGACAGTGTGCCACCAGCTACCCGTCAGGAACCATGGCGTGTCGAAGTCGGCCTGGCCTTTCTGGTTGAGGAACGCTCCCCCCAACAGCGGCAGGATGTTCGACGGCACCAGGAATTTCGCATCGCCTTGCAACGTATGGTCGATCTGCGAATGGAAATTGACGCCGATGCGATCTGCAGCCGTCGGCTTGAACAACAGGCCGAGCGCGAAGCCGTAGCCCCAGTCGTCGCCCTTGAGGCCGCCGAATCCGTCGGCTTCCTGCGGCAGCACCGCGCCGTTGGTCGGGGCCGCGAGGATGGTGCCGAAGTCGATCGCCTGATTCAGCTCGGCGCTCGTGCGTTGCGCGATCAGGCTACCGCCGATCGAGAACATGTCGTTGATCTTGAACGAGGTCGAGAACGTGAGGTCGAGCGACTGGAGTTTGGATTCGACGCCCTCGTAACGGACGACCGAACGATCGTCATAGCTGGTCTCGAAACCGAACGGCGCTCCGATCGAGGCACCCATCGCCCATTGATCGTTCACCTTGTGCGTGAAATACATGGCCGGCACCGGCTTGGTTACGCCGCCGTCGCCGCCATTGCCGCCGCTGAGCGGGCGACCGAGGAAATCGGTGCCGCTGCCCTGGAACTTCGTTGCGAAGTTGATCACGTTGATGTCGACCTGCGCGCAATTGGCATTGCCGAGGTCGCCGAGGGCGGCGGAGTTGTTGACGACCACCGAGCAATCGCCCGGCGCTGACCCCGAGCCGGCAAATGAACGACCCAGTCCCTCGACGCTGTTTTCCTTGAGCTGGAAACCGCTGGCCTGCGCGTTCTGGCCGGCCAATGCGGCGGCGAGCGCCAACGGTAGCGCAGCGAGCGAAGGGGCGAGCCAGGACCGACGGTTTTTACTCTGCATACAACGCTCCTTCTTGCAAACGGTTTCTTTGCGGGTTTGTAACAAATTGGTGGCGATATTAGCCCCAAGTTCAACGATCCATCCATCTTGCGCCGCCGCAATTCGCGCTGCGACGCGATTCTTGCCGGGAAGTCGGGAGCGTCACCCTACCATGGCGTATGGTTGCCGAAGCACCGCCGTTAACCGGAGGTTGAAGAAACACGGCTGATAATCCGGCGATGCACCGCACGCATTGGGTATCGCTTGCCTTTCTGATCGTCTGCAGCCTCAGCCAGGCTGCGACGACCGTACGGCTGCCGGCTTCGACCTGTCCGGCCTCCGACACCCTGTTCTGGAACGGATTCGAGAATTCCGCGATCCCGAACCTCGCAAGCAATGGCAGCGGTGGCGCTTATCCCGGCGATATCGAACGCACGGTCACCGTGCCTGTATTCGGCGCGCGCACGTACTACCTTCATGTGCCACCGAACTACACGCCGGCGCATGCCTGGCCGATGCTGCTTGCACTGCATGGTTCTTCTCCGTCATCTGCGGTCGCGGCGCAAGCCATTCGCGCGGACTGGTCGACCATCGCCGACAGTGGCGGCTTCATCGTTATTGCGGCTGCGTCCAACGGGACCGGTTGGGGCAACAGCGACGATCTGGCGGAAATCCAGAGCTTTCTCGCCGATGCGTTTGCCAGCTACAACATCGAACAGAGTCGGGTGTACCTGTGGGGCTTCTCCTCAGGCGGCCATTACGGCCACTGGTACGCGCTGAATCACACCGATTTCTTCGCGGCGTACAGCGTGAGCGCCGGAGCGCTGCAGCTGTACACATGCACCGACAGCGGATCGCCCAACTGCGCAACCGTGCTGACGGGAGTGCCGCGCAAGATCCCCGTCGATATCCACATCGGCAACACCGATCCTCTCTACACGCATCCGGAGTGGGACGTGAAACATGATGACGACCGCTTCGCGAGCGGTGGCTGGGTCAAGGGCCGCGACCTGTTCTTCGTTGTATTCGGAGGCGCCCACACCTACACGGTCCCGCAGTTGGGTCAGATCTGGAACAACCTCTGCCCCTTCGCGGTCGGCCCGTAGTCGCGATCACGACGCTGCCGCTCGTTCCTTGTCGAGGAGCTGCTGCACGGCGGCGCGCGCGAGTTCATCCAGACCATCACCGCCAGCGTCCAGATGCGCGTAGATCTGACGGCGCATGCGTGGCTCCCAGTAGCGTCTGATGTGATTCGCAATACCCGCAATCGCAACCGTACGATCGGACTCCGACGCGAAAAAATTGCCGATGTCGTTTGCCATGCGCACGAGGGATTCGACGCTCATGCGACGTTCTCCGCGCGCACGCCTGGTTCGGTTTGACGCTGTGCGTAGACGACATGGCTTTCGGCGCGCGCGAAGCCGATCAGGGTGACGCCGGTCGACTCCGCCAGCTGGATCGCGAGCGCGGTCGGTGCCGAAATCGCAGCCAGCGTCGGGATGCCGACGGTCGCGGCCTTTTGCACCATCTCGTAACTGGCGCGGCTGGTGATGATGAGGAATCCCTGACGCACGTCTTCGTCGGCGCGCACCATCGCACCAATCAGCTTGTCGAGCGCGTTGTGGCGACCCACGTCTTCGCGCAACAGGCGTACCGACCCGTCCGCATGCACCCATGCCGCGGCGTGCGTGGCGCCAGTTGCCGCATTCAATGGCTGGCACTCGTGCAATTGCGCGAGCGAGCGATGCAGCGTAGCGGCGTCGATTTCAACTCCAGCCGCCACGCGCGCGGGCTGGCGTACTGCATCTTCGAGTGCCTGCGTACCGCAAAGACCACAGCTGGTGCGTCCGGTCAAATTGCGCTGGCGGGCTTCGAGCGCTTCGGCGCGCGCAGCGGGAATACGCAGGCGCAGTTCGATGCCTTCGAGCAGGCTTCTCGTTTCAATCGATTCAAGTTCGTTCGCATGGCCAATCACGCCTTCGCTCAACGAAAAGCCGAGAGCGAAGTCGTGCAGATCGAGCGGCGTCGCCATCATCACGACGTGCGGGCGCTCGTTGTAGAGCAGCGCGACCGGCACTTCCTCGGCGATGCAATCCTGGTCGGTTTCGCTACTTCCATTGCGCCAACGATGCACTTGGCGCACGGCGTATCCTTTTGGCGTATCGAGGGAATCAGAAGCATCGCGGCTGAAGCCGCTCCCACCCTTTTCTTGCGGGGGCGACGGAAGCCGCGATGCTCTTTCTCTGCTGGCCGACTCAACCATTCGAGGGCGCATGCTGGGCCTCCCGCAGCAATTCGTCCTGCTGCTCGCTGAAGGCATGAAAACGCTTCTGCCATTCGGACGGCTGGCTCACACGCGTGACTTCGACCGCCGTTACCTTGTATTCGGGGCAATTGGTCGCCCAGTCGGAATTGTCGGTCGTGATCACGTTCGCGCCCGAGCCCGGAAAATGGAACGTCGTGTAGACGACTCCCGGTTGCATGCGCTCGCTGAGCAGCGCGCGCAATACGGTTTCGCCGGCACGACTGGCGATACCGACCCAGTCGCCGTCGGCGATGCCGCGCGTTTCCGCATCCTGCGGATGCAGCTCGAGCCGATCCTCGTCGTGCCACACCACATTGTCCGTGCGACGCGTCTGCGCGCCGACGTTGTACTGGCTGAGAATGCGCCCGGTGGTCAGGATCAACGGATATTTCGAATTGACCTTCTCCGTGGTCGGCACGTACTCGGTGAGCAGGAACTTGCCCTTGCCACGCACGAACTCGCCCACGTGCATCGTCGGCGTGCCCATTGGGTGCTCGGCGTTGCACGGCCACTGGATGCTGCCCAATTCGTCAATGCGATCGAAACTGATGCCGGTGAATGTCGGCGTCAACCGCGCGATCTCGTCCATGATTTCGGATGCGTGCGCGTAGTGCATCGGATAGCCGATCGCGTTCGACAGCAACTGGGTGATTTCCCAGTCCGCGTAGCCCTGCCCGCCGTCGGAATTCTTCGGCTGCATCACCTTGCGCACGCGCGAGACACGCCGCTCGGCATTGGTGAACGTGCCGTCCTTCTCGAGGAAGGTCGACCCGGGCAGGAACACGTGCGCGAACTTCGCGGTCTCGTTGAGGAACAGGTCCTGCACGACGATGCATTCCATCGCGCTCAACGCAGCCGTCACGTGCTGCGTATTCGGGTCGGACTGCGCGATGTCCTCGCCTTCGATGTACAGGGCCATGAAATCGCCATCGAGCGCGGCCTCGAACATGTTCGGGATACGCAAGCCCGGTTCCGATTGCAGCGATACACCCCAGGCCTGCTCGAAGCTGCCGCGCACCGCGTCTTCCGACACGTGGCGGTAACCCGGGAATTCGTGCGGGAACGAGCCCATGTCGCAGGAACCCTGCACGTTGTTCTGCCCGCGCAGCGGATTCACGCCGACCCCCTCTCGTCCGATGTTCGCCGTCGCCATCGCAAGATTCGCAATCGCCATCACTGCGGTCGAGCCCTGCGAATGCTCGGTTACGCCGAGGCCGTAGTAGATTGCCGCGTTGCCGCCGGTTGCGTAGAGACGCGCCGCGGCGCGCACGTCGGCGGCTGGCACACCGGTCACCGCCTCCATCGCTTCCGGCGAATGCTCGGGCGTGGCGACAAACGCGCGCCAACGCGCGAATGCCTCGGACTCGCAGCGTTCGCGCACGAAGTCTTCGGCGACGAGGCCTTCCACAACGATCACGTGGGCGAGTGAATTGAGCAGCGCAACGTTGGTGCCGGGCTTGAGCTTCAAGTGGAAGTCGGCGCGGACATGCGGCGTGCGCACGAGGTCGATGCGTCGCGGATCGGCGACGATCAACCTGGCACCCTCGCGCAGCCGACGCTTCATCTGCGACGCAAACACCGGATGGCCGT
>JBDSXV010000033.1:0-21751 GCA_039926025.1 Dokdonella sp. | reverse complement strand
ACCACGGTGGCGCCTTGGCGATGACCCGCCATCTCATCGCCTGCGGTCATCGACGTATCGCGTTCATCGCCGGCCCGGCTGGAAATCTCGATGCCGATGAGCGCCTTCGTGGGTATCTCGACGCGCTCGCCGAAGCGGGCCTCGCACACGAAAGGATGGTGCTTGCCGGCGACTTCAGCGAGGAATCGGGCCATGCCGCCGGACAAGAATTGTTCGACCGCAAGCAGCGCCCTGAAGCGGTGTTCGCCGCGAACGACATGATGGCGATCGGCTGCCTGTTCGCACTCCGCGAACGCGATCTCATCATCCCGATCGACATTGCCATAGTCGGCTTCGACGACATCCCGATTGCACGCTATGTCACGCCGCCGCTGACCACCGTGCGCGTGCGCATCGCCGATCTCGGACGCAGTGCGCTGACGCGCCTCGTCGCCGAAATGGAGTCCCCTGGTTCATCGTCGGCATCCTCGCAGGTACTTCCCTGCGAAGTCGTCGTGCGCACCTCATGCGGGCAGCACGTCAGCCGATCCCACCGTTCCAAAACCACCAACCGTTCACAGATCGCAGAGCCGATCGACATGCCTGGGAGAGAGACGTGAGAACACCGATTTTGAACAAGAAGCTCCTGTCCGCGATGGTCGCCGCGATCATCGGCGCGATGAGCGTCGTACCGATGGTGGCCTCGGCGCAGTCGGCCGACGCCGGCCTGCGCGGCAAGGCGCCGGCGAGCAGCGAGATCACCGCGATGAACATCGCGACCGGAACGACGCGCCACACCAAGTCGAGTGCGGACGGCAGCTATTCGCTGATCGGCCTGCCGCCCGGCACATACCGCGTCGATGCCGGCCCTGGAACCGAAAAGACGGGGACACTGACCGTCGCTTCCACGGCGACACTCGATCTTGCCGCCAGCGCAGGTGTTTCGCCGGAAACAACCGTACTTGAAGGCGTGACGGTAACCGCACCGTCATTGGTGGAGGTGAAGACGTCTGAAATCGGCACCTTCATCACGCCCAAGCAGATCGACGCGCTGCCGCAAGGCTCGCGCAACTTCCTCGCATTCGCCGACATCGTCCCCGGCGTCCAGTTCGTCACCAAGAGCGATGGTTCGACCCAAATCAAGAGCGGCGCCCAGAACTCCAATGGCGTGAACGTCTACATCGACGGCATCGGCCAGAAAAACTACGTGCTGAAGGGCGGCGTCAGCGGACAGGATTCGACCCGCGGCAACCCGTTTCCGCAGTCGGCGATCGCCGAATACAAGGTGATCTCATCCAACTACAAGGCGGAGTTCGACCAGATCAGCAGCGCCGCAATAACCGCGGTGACAAAGTCGGGCACCAACGATTTCCACGGCGACGTGTTCTACGAATACAGCGATCAGGATCTTCGTTCGGCGACGCCGTCCGAAAAGCACGACGACAATAAAATCCTGACCTCCGACCGGCAATACGGCGCAAGCTTCGGCGGACCCATCGTCCAGGACCTGCTGCATTTCTTCGTCGCCTACGAGGCGAAGGACATCCTCGCACCGAAAGAAATCAAGATCGGCGAAAACGTGCCGATCGGCGCGTTGCCACCCAGCCTCGCCAGCCAGATCGGCACCACCAATGCGCCATTCAACGAAGATCTCTATTTCGGCAAGGTGACTTGGACGCCCGGCACGCAGCACCTGTTCGAACTCACGGGGAAATATCGCAAGGAATCCGACATCAGCGGCATTGGCGATGGTCCTAACACGGCCTCATTCGGCAGTCGCAAGAGCAATGACGAGAAGCGCGTGGATCTGCGTTACCAGTACAACGCCGACAGCTGGATCAACGATGCGCACCTCACCTACGAAGACCAATCGTGGAATCCGCGGGCGATCACCGATGCGCCCGGCTACCGCCTGGTTACGCCCGACCGGCGCACGATCCTCAATACCGGCGGCGGCGAGGATTTCCAGGACAAGGGACAGAACGGCACTTCGTTCCAGGACGACCTGACCTACAACGGCTTCACGTTCGCGGGCTCGCACGTGATGAAGGCGGGCCTCAAGTACAAGAAAATCGACGTCAACTCGTTTGAGCAGCAACCGTACAACCCGCAGTACTTCTACGACATCGCCGAAAGCCTCACCATTCCCAACCACGTCGAGTTCGGCCAGCCGGTGCCAGGCGCGGGCAGCCAGGACATCCAGTCGAGCAATCGACAGTTCGGCATCTATCTGCAGGACGACTGGGATGTCACCGAGAAACTGCAGCTGAACCTCGGACTGCGCTGGGACTACGAGGAAACACCGAGCTACCTCGATTACACGACCCCTGCGCCCTTGGTCAGTGCTTTGCACAGCTGGCAGAACATCCAGCACACCGACTACAACATCGATAATTACATCAGCAACGGCCATAACCGCGACGCGTTCAAAGACGCTTGGCAGCCACGCGTCGGGTTCTCCTATGACCTCGGCGCGGACGAGCAGCACGTGATCTTTGGCGGTGTGGGGCGCGCCTATGATCGCAACCTGTTCGACTACCTAGCGCTCGAACGTTCGTCGGCAAGTTTTCCCCGCTACGGTTTCGATTTCAACACGCCGAACCATCCCTGCGACGTCGGAAGTGGAACGTGCGTTGCCTGGGATCCTTCGTATTTCAATCCAGCCAACCTCGCCGCACTGGTGGCCGCCAATCCAAACCTTGGCGGCGAAGTGAACCTGATCAACAATAACCTCAAAACACCGTACTCCGACCAGTTCAGTCTGGGCATGCGCAATAGCTTGGGGGACTGGAAAACATCGGCCACCATCGTGCACATCGCGAGTCACGACGGCATCGTGTTCACCCTCGGTAGCCGCTATCCCGACGGTGGTTTCCGTGACGTACCTGGTGCGACCTGGGGTCACCAGCCGTTTGGGCAGCCGATTCCCGGTTATGGCACCCTGATCCTCGCCGACAACGGCATCGAGACGCGCCTGAACTCGCTGCTTCTGTCGCTCGACAAGCCATACACGAAGGCATCGGGCTGGGGCGTCACCTTCGCCTATACCTTCAGCGACGCACGCGAGAACCGTCCGAACGCCGGCAATGGCGACGAGCACTATGTATTCGACTATCCCAATGTGGACCAAGTCGGCTGGCACCGCTCGCTCGGCGTGGCCCGCCACCGCCTTGTTATGACCGGCATCATCGACGGCCCGGGTGGCGTCACCTATTCGGCCAAGGCGACCGTCGCGACGCCAGAGACGCTCGACGCGACGAATTGCCACAATACGCCCGATTTCGACCACTGCTACTTCGATCCGTTCACGCCTGACAAGACGATCGGCTTCAAACAGCTCGACATCGCAGCGTCGAAGGAATGGAACCTCGATGACAAGATGGTCCTTCGCTTCCGCATCGACGTTCTGAATCTGTTGAACGCGCGCAACTGGACCGACTACGACACCTGGCGCGGTGGCCCGACTGATTCGAACCCGACCTTCGGCTCCGTCAACGGGCTCGGCGTGCAATTCCCGACACGCACGCTCAAGGTGTCAGGCGGCATCAGCTTCTGAGCAAACAGGCGCCGCCGATCCCGCGCGCTCGGCGGCGCCATTCCGACCTCTGGCTCGATGGAGCTACATTGACGAATACGATTTGCCGCCGGCTCGCCTGGATCGCGATCGCGCTTTCGATCTACGTTGTCGCACCCGCCGCACGCTGCGCCCAAACGATCGCGTATGTGGCGCTTTCGCGCGCCGATCGAAGCTTGATCGACGAAGTCGAGAAACGCACCTTCGAATTCTTCCGCGACAGTACCAACCCGGCGAACGGCCAGATCGCCGATCACTGGCCCGACGACCACACTGGCGATTATTTCTCGTCGATCGCGTCGGTGGGCTTCGGCCTGACCGCCTACGGCATCGGTGCCGAGCGTGGCTGGATGAAACGTTCGGAGGCGGCAAAGCGCACGCTCGCAACCTTGCAGTTCTTCCATGATGCGCCGCAGGGCGAGCAGATCGACGCGACGGGCTATCACGGATTTTTCTACCATTTCCTCGACATGCAGAGCGGCCGGCGTTACCACTCGGCAAAATGGGTAGAGCTGTCGACGATCGACACCACCCTTCTGCTCTCCGGTGTGCTGTTCAGCGAGTCCTACTACGACCGCAACAGCAAGGACGAAAAAGAGATCCGTCGCCTCGCCGAGGAAATCTACGCCAGGGTCGACTGGCTGTGGGCTTCCCCGCGCGCGCCACTCGTCGCAATGGGATGGACGCCTGAATCGGATTTCATCCATGTCGACTGGCACGGCTACGATGAAGCGATGCTGCTCTACTTGCTCGCGCTCGGCTCGCCTTCGCACGCGATTGATCCGGCCTCATGGAAAGCCTGGTCGGAAACCTACGACCAGACATGGGGCAGTTTCCAGGGGCAGGAGCACCTTGGCTTCGCGCCACTCTTTGGCCATCAGTATAGCCACGTGTGGATCGATTTCCGGGGCATCCAGGATGGCTACATGCGCAACCGCGGCATCGACTATTTCACCAACAGCCAGCGCGCGACCCTCGCCCAGCGCGAATATGCGATCCACAACCCGATGCAGTGGAAGGACTACGGCAAAGACGTCTGGGGCTTGACCGCGAGCAACGGGCCACGCGCGAGCGTGAAGCGCGGCGAGCCGGACCGCTACGCCAACGATCCTAAGACGTTCTACGGCTACATTGCGCGCGGTGCGGGCCGCGTCGGTACGATCGACGACGGTACGATTGCACCCACGGCCGCCGCTTCGTCGATCGCGTTCGTGCCGGAAATCGCGATTCCAGCCATTCGCGAAATGCGCTCGCGCTACGCTGGAAGTCTCTACACGCGCTACGGTTTCCTCGATGCGTTCAATCCGAGCTTCACCTATACCGATCGCCCGCTGCGCACCGGTCGCGTCGTGCCCGACGTGGGCTGGATCGATACGCTCTATCTCGGCATCGACCAGGGTCCGATCGTCGCGATGATCGAGAACTATCGCAGCGAACTGGTCTGGAACGTGATGAAGAAGAACCCGCACATCCGACTCGGTCTGGAGCGCGCCGGCTTCACAGGCGGATGGCTCGACGTCGAATCCGAGAAGAAAACGGCAAGGAAGCCTGTGCGGTGAAGGCAACGTCGCAGTGCTGTCATGTTTTCGTCGCGCGCGCGATGAAGCGCGCAGGCGCTCGCGGGCCCGCTGCATGCACGATCATGCTCGTGATGCAGCTGGCGCTTGCAGGCTGCAGCAAGGGCGAATCCGGACGCGTCACCTTGAAGATGTGGGCAATCGGTCGGGAAGCCGAAGTCGTACCGGCACTGATTGCGGATTTTGAACGCGCGCATCCTGGCATCCGCGTCGACGTGCAAGCGCTGCCGATGACCGCCGCGCACGAAAAATTGCTCACCGCATTCGCCGGCGAAGCGTTGCCGGACATCGGTCAGATCGGCAACACCTGGCTGCCGGAATTGGCAACGCTCGGTGCGCTGCAGCCGCTGCAGTCCCTTGTCGATGCATCGTCCGTGATCCAGCAGAGCGACTACTTTCCCGGGATCTGGGCCACCAACGTCATTGATGACCAGCTGTACGGCGTGCCCTGGTACATCGACACGCGCCTGCTGTTCTATCGCAAGGATCTGCTTGCTCAGGCGGGGTTCGCCGAGCCGCCACGCACTTGGGACGAATGGAAACGCGCGCTCGCCGCGATCAAAAAAAATGCGGGCGCAAAGAAATACGCGATTCTGCTCCCGATCAACGAATACGAACCGCTGCTGAATCTCGCGATCCAGGAGCCGGACCCACTGCTGCGCGACAACGACACGCGCGGAAATTTCCAGAGCGCCGGCTTTCGTCGCGCGTTCACGTTCTACACCGACATGTTCCGTGAAAACTTGGCGCCGCCGATGAGTGCGACGCAGATCTCCAACGTCTGGGATGAATTCGCGAACGGCTTCTACGTGTTCTACATCAGCGGTCCGTGGAGCATTGGCAACTTCCAACTGCGGCTGCCGGAGCGGTTGAAGGACGACTGGGGCACCGCGCCGCTACCCGGCCCAGATGGCCCCGGCGCGGCCGTGGGTGGCGGCAGCAGTCTGGTGCTGTTCAAGCAGTCGCCGCATCCGCGCGAGGTGTGGCAGCTCATCGAATTCCTGTCCGAGCCAGCGCAGCAGCTGCGCTTCCACGAACTCTGCGGTGATCTGCCGCCGAGCCGCAGTGCGTGGAACGATGCGACGCTGGCGAACGACCCCTACGCGAAGGCATTTCGCGACCAGCTCGATCGCGTCAAGCCCGCGCCAATGGTGCCCGAATGGGAGCGCATCGCGCAGGAGTTGCGCCTCGCTGCCGAACGCGCGATCCGTGGCGGCGAATCCACCGACAAGGTCCTGCTGCAACTGGATGAGCGCACAGACAGGATTCTCGACAAGCGTCGCTGGATGATCGCGCAAAAGGCCAAGACCCCATGAACGAACGCCGCGCTGCATGGATGTTCGCCGCACCCGCACTGTTCGTGATCGGCGCGTTTTTCTTCGTGCCGGTGCTCGCCGCATTCGCGCTCAGCCTGACCGACTTCGACCTGTATGCGCTCGCCGATCTTCACAACCTGCGCTTCGTCGGCCTGGGCAACTACATTGACATCCTGCAGACGCCGCTATTCTGGAAGTCACTGCTGAATACGCTCTACTTCGTCGGCATCGGTGTGCCCTTGTCGATCGCGACGTCGCTGGCTGCCGCACTGCTGCTCAACTCGAAGCTCGCGCGTTGCAAGAGCATTTTTCGAACGGCATTGTTCGCACCGGTCGTTACGACCGTTGTCGCAGTTGCGGTGATCTGGCGCTACCTGCTGCACACGCGCTATGGCCTGATCAACTATACGCTGGCGCATTTCGGCATCGCGCCAATCGACTGGCTCGGCGATCCGCACTGGTCGATGCCGGCGATCATCCTGTTCGCCGTATGGAAGAACTTCGGCTACAACATGATCATCCTGCTCGCCGCGTTGCAGAGCATTCCTGCCGATCTGTACGAGGCTGCACGCATCGATGGTGCGTCATTCGTGCAGCAGTTGCGACACATCACGCTGCCGATGCTGCGTCCCGCCTTGCTCCTCGTATCCGTCATCACGGTATCCGGCTACTTCCAGCTGTTTGCCGAGCCCTACGTCATGACGCAGGGCGACCCGCTGCAGAGCACCGTCAGCGTGCTGTACTTCATGTACGAAGAAGGCTTCAAATGGTGGAGCCTGGGTCGCGCCTCGGCAATCGCATTCCTGCTGTTCGGCCTGATTCTCGTCGTGACCGCTCTGCTGATGCGCATGAGCCGACGTGGAGCCGCGGCATGAAGGCCATCGCATGGCAGAAGGCGGCTGTAAATGGCTTGCTCATCGGCATGGCGTCATTCGCGATGTTCCCGTTGTTGTGGATGCTGTCGGTTTCCTTCATGCAACAAGGCGAAGCGAGCACGTTCCCGCCGCCGCTGCTGCCTGTCCATGCAACGCTCGCCAACTACCGGGAACTGTTCGAGCGCGCAGGCATGGGCCGCTACCTGCTCAACAGTGCCGCGATCGCGGGCGCTGGAACACTGCTCTCGCTCTTGTTCAACCTCGCTGCCGGCTACGCGTTTGCAAAGCTGCGTTTCGCCGGACGCGAACGCGTATTCCAGACGCTGCTTTCCGCGCTGGTAATTCCGGCACAGGTCGCAATGATTCCACTGTTCCTGATGATGAAATGGCTCGGTCTCGTCAACAGCTATGGTGGTGTCGTCGTGCCCGCACTCTCAAGCGTATTCGGCATCTACCTCGTGCGTCAGTACGCGCGTTCGATACCCGACGATCTGCTCGAGGCCGCGCGCATCGACGGTGCCGGTGAGCTGCGCATCTTCACAATGATCGTGCTGCCCCTGCTCAAGCCCATCGTGGTGACGCTCGCAATCTTCACGTTTCTTGCCAGCTGGAACGATTTCATGTGGCCGCTCATCGTACTCAGCGATCAGGCTTGGCAGACAGCTCCCGTCGCATTGGCCGGACTCTCGCGCGAACATGTGCAGGACAACGAGCTCATGATGGCCGGATCGGTGGTCACCATCGTGCCGGTGCTTTTGCTGTTCCTCGCGCTGCAGCGGCATTACATCGAAGGTCTGCTGCTCGGGAGCGTCAAGGGATGATGTGTGCCGGCTTGCTGCGGGGCATGCTCGCGTGCGCTCTCGCGATTCCAGTTGCAGCCATCGCCAGCGAACTATCGAAAAGCCGCGTTCTCGATACGTTCGAGAGCGCGACGGCATGGACGGCGGTCGCTTCGGATCAGGTCGTCGCCACGCTGCGCAGTGAAAAAACGACTGAAGGAAATGCGCTTTGCCTGGACTTCGATTTCCATGGCGTTTCCGGCTATGCGGCGATGCGTCGGACCCTGCCGATCGACTATCCGGCCAACTATGAATTCACCTTCCGCGTGCGCGGCAGCGCGCCCGACAATGCGCTGCAGTTCAAGCTCGGCGACGCCTCGGGCGACAACGTGTGGTGGGTCAATCATCCTGACTTCGTGTTCCCGCACGACTGGCAAACCCAGCGATACAGAAAGCGGCACGTCGATTTTGCGTGGGGGCCTGGCGCTGACAAGACCTTGCGTCACAGCGACTCCGTGGAATTCACGCTCTACGCCGGCAAGGGCGGGCGCGGCGAAGTGTGCTTCGATCAACTGACCTTGCGCGAACTGCCACCTGATCCTGCGACGTGGCCGACGGTGCAAGCCGCGGCCTCTTCTTCTCAAGCCGATTCGCCACCCGTCCACGCGATCGATGGCCAGACAGCGACGACCTGGCGCAGCGATCCCAAGCGTGGGGCCGAGCAATGGTTGACTCTCGATCTAGGGGCCGACCGCGAATTCGGTGGCGTGGTGTTGCATTGGGCTGAAGGCGCGTTCGCTTCCCGCTACGACATCGAACTGTCGAATGACGGCAAGTCCTGGCGCACGGTGCGCAAGGTCTTGCGCGGCAACGGCGGCATCGATCCGCTGCTGCTGCCCGAGTCGCAGGCGCGCGGGCTGCGTATCGCGATACACGACGGCCCGCACAATGCCTACGGCCTCACCGAGGTCGACATCAAGGAGCTTTCATTCGGTGCATCGGCAAATGCGTTCTTCGCCGAACTCGCGCGCGAACAGCCAAGGGGTTCCTACCCACGCGGCTTTTACAACGAGCAAACCTACTGGACGGTGGTCGGTATCGACGGTGGCCATGGCAGCGGCTTGCTATCCGAAGACGGCGCACTCGAAGTCGCGCGCGGCGGCTTCTCGATCGAACCTTTCCTCATCGACCAAGCAGGCAAACTGGACAGCTGGGCAGACGTGTCGATTGCGCACACTTTGCAGGATCGCTATCTGCCAATGCCCAGCGTCATCTGGACACGGCGGGATCTGCGCCTGACCACGACTGCGTTCGCGAGCGGCACGCCGCAGGCCTCGCAACTCATCGCGAGCTACACCGTCGAGAATACGTCCGACCATGCGCAGGCGATCACGCTCGCGCTCGCCGTGCAGCCGTTCCAGGTCAACCCATCGGTGCAATTCCTCAATACACCGGGCGGCGTCAGTCCGATCCATTCGCTGGCGTTTTCCGATGGCGCGCTCGCCGTCGATGGAAAACCGCGCGTCTTCGCACTGGAGACGCCGACGCGTTTCATCGCAAGTGCGTTCGATGCGGGCATGATCGTCGAGCGCTTGCGTGACGTCGCGAGCCGCGCGGAGTCAGCGCGGGCCACCACGGAGGCGGCGGTCGAAACGGATGCGACCGGCCTATCTTCCGGCGCCCTGCTCTACCGTGTCGAACTCGCAGCAAAAGCAACGCGCACGATCTCGCTTGCGATTCCGCTAGACATCGAGGCCAAGCGCCCGACTACCAATGCAAAGGTGGCGAAGTTGCGAGCCGGCGAGGCCGCAGCGTGGCATCGCAAACTCGATGATGTGACGCTGCGACTGCCAGCGCGAATGCAGGCGCTTGCCGATACGCTGCGCACCGCACTCGCAGATATTCTGATCAGCCGCGACGGAGCAGCGCTGCGACCGGGTACGCGTTCGTATGCGCGTTCGTGGATACGCGACGGCGCGATGATGTCTGAGGCGCTGCTTCGACTCGGACGCACTGACGTCGCGCGCGACTATCTGCAGTGGTACGCGCCCTACCAGTTCGGCAACGGCAAGGTGCCTTGCTGTGTCGATGCGCGCGGCGCCGATCCCGTCCCGGAAAATGACAGCCACGGTGAGCTGATCCATCTTGCGAATGAAGTCTTCCGCTATAGCGAAGATCCCGCCTTGCTGACCGCGGTGTGGCCGCACGTCGATGCGGCCACTCGCTACATGGATACGCTGCGCGAAAGCGAGCGCACGCGGACGAACCAGCTACCCGGGCGCGAAGCCTTTTTCGGCTTGATGCCCGCCTCGATCAGCCACGAAGGCTATTCCGCCAAGCCGATGCATTCGTACTGGGACGATTTCTGGGCGCTGACCGGCTACAAGAATGCGGTCGACATCGCGACTGCGCTCGGCAAGCGCGATGATGCCAGGCGATTGACCCAGGCGCGCGAAGAATTCCGCAGCGACTTGCTCGCGTCGATTCGCAAATCCGTTGACGCGCACGGCATCGACTACCTGCCCGGTAGCGCCGAACTCGGCGACTTCGATGCGACATCCACCACGATTGCGTTGTCTCCGGCTGGCGAACAAGCGGGGCTGCCGCAGGATCTTTTGCACAATACATTCGAACGTTACTGGCAACGATTCGTTGCGCGTCGGGATGGCGGACAGTGGAAGGACTACACGCCTTACGAATGGCGTGCGGTCGGTACCTTCGTCAGGCTCGGTTGGCGCGCACGCGCGCTCGAGGCGATCGATTTCTTCATGCTCGATCGGCGGCCGGCTGGCTGGAACCAGTGGGCTGAAGTCGTCGGCCGCGATGCTCGCGAATCGCGCTTCGTCGGCGACATGCCGCACGGCTGGATCGCATCAGACTTCATCCGCTCGGCGCTCGACCTGTTCGCCTACGAACGCGAAGCCGATCAATCGATCGTGCTCGCCGCGGGCGTATCCGAGGACTGGCTAGATGGCGACGGCATCGCAATCGACAATTTGCGCACGCCCTACGGCAAGCTCGGCTATTCCCTGCGTCGCAAGGGCCGCACATTGCATCTCGAGATCAAGGCTGACGACATGCAGCTGCCACCGGGTGGATTCGTCTTGCCTTGGCTGGACGATGGTGCTCCGCGTACAGCGCGCATCAACGGCACCAGGACCGCGTGGGTGAAACGCGAATTGCGCATCACCCGCCTGCCCGCGCACATCACGATCGAATAGCGACGCGCAAAAGCAAAACTGATGCGTCAGATCGCAGCGAGTGCATGTGCCTTGCTGGCTGCTTCCTCGATCGCGTCGAAGTTGCCCGCCGCAAGCCACTCGCGCGACACCATCCACGAACCGCCGATCGCGACCACATTCTTTTCGGCGAGGTAAGCCGGTGCTTCGGATGCGTGGATGCCGCCGGTCGGGCACAGCAGCAGATCGGGCAACGGTCCGCGCAACGCGCGAATCAATGCGGTTCCACCAATTGCTGCCGCCGGGAACAATTTGGCAACGCGGAAGCCGAGCGATGTCAACGCAATCAATTCGCCCGGCGTGGCGGCGCCAGGAACGACCGGAAGTCCGCAGGCTGCAAGATGTCCAGCGAGTGCGACTGGCGTTCCTGGCGTAACCAGGAACGCTGCGCCCGCGCTGCGTGCGGCCTCGATCTGTCGTTCGTTGAGCACGGTGCCGGCACCGAGTGCGATTGTCGGCACTTCGCGCTTGATCGCTGCAATCGCATCGAGCGCTGCGGGTGTTCGCAACGTGACCTCGATCGCGGTCAGTCCGCCGGCGAGCAAAGCGCGCGCGACGGCGACGCCCTGCTCGGCCGAATCGACGGTGACGACAGGCAGTACGCGCGTGGCGCGCAACAAGTCGATCGCCATCTGCTGGCTGGCTTCCAGTTGAACAGCATCAGGGATCATCAGGCGTCCTTTGCTTCAAAAGGTGCATAGGCGCGCAAGGCGCCTACGTCGTATTCGGTTTCCGTCGGGCCCGGATGGCTGCCCATTGCATTCGCGAAAAGCAAGGGTCCGCATGAAATGGACAAGGCGCCCTCGTCCGCCGGGCCGACGTTGGCACGCGAGAACGCGAACAGCGCGCGCCCGAGATCCTGGCCCGCAGGCGCCGTATTTGGCGCAGGTTTCCGCGCTGCCCATTCGGCTTCCGCGACATCGACCACCAGCGTGCCATTTTCGCAGTCCAGCGTGATCGAATCGCCATCGCGCACGCAGGCGATGGGGCCGCCGATCGCGGCTTCGGGCGTCATGTGGATCGCCGATGGCACCTTCCCCGATGCACCGGACAGACGACCGTCCGTCACCAACGCAACTGCCCTGCCCTGGTTCTGCAGCATGCCAAGCAGAGGCATCAGGCTGTGCAGCTCGGGCATGCCGTTTGCTTTCGGTCCCTGATAGCGCACGACCGCGATGAAATCGCGCGGCAAGGTGCCCGCCTTGTGGCGTGCGCGCAGCTGTGCGGGATCGTCGACGACCACGGCCGGCGCCTGCACCCGTCGATGTTGTGGCTTGACCGCTGACACTTTTGCGAGCGCACTGCCGAGCGATCCGCGCACCAGACGCAAGCCGCCGGTCACTTCAAACGGATTCGATGCAGGTCGCGCGACGGCATCGTCGAGGCTGCTTGCAATCGCATCGACCTGCACCAGCGCTGCATCAATCAAGCGTGGCTCGCGCGTATAGGCACGCATGCCGCCAGTCGCGACCGTATCGAGCTCGAACAGCAGACCCGCGTCAAGCAACTCTCGAAAAAGGAATGCGGTACCGCCTGCTGCGTGAAAGTGATTCACGTCGGCGTCGCCATTCGGGTAGATACGCGCGAGCAGCGGCACGACTGCGGCGAGCGCATCGAAATCTTCCCATGTCACGAAGATGCCCGCCGCGCGTGCGACCGCGACGAAATGAATCGTGTGGTTGGTCGAGCCCCCGGTCGCGAGCAGCGCCACGATTGCGTTGACGATCGCGCGCTCGTCGATGAGCTTTCCGATCGGTCGGTAGTCATCGCCCAGAGAGGTGATTTCAACGGCGCGCTTCGTTGCGGCGACCGTCAGCGCATCGCGCAACGGTGTTGCAGGATTCACGAAGGAAGCACCGGGCAATTGCAGGCCCATCGCTTCCAGCAGGATCTGGTTCGAGTTCGCGGTGCCGTAGAAGGTGCAGGTGCCCGGCGCGTGATAGGACGCCGCTTCGGTTTCGAGCAGCTCCGAGCGTGTCGCGGTGCCCGCGGCGTAGCGCTCGCGCACTTCAGCCTTGGTCTTGTTCGACACGCCGCTAGGCATCGGACCGGCAGGAACGAACAGCACCGGCAGGTGACCAAACGCGAGCGCACCGATGAGCAGACCCGGCACGATCTTGTCGCAGACACCGAGGCAGAGCGCGGCATCGAACATGTCGTGGCAAAGCGCGATCGCGGTCGCTTGCGCAATGACATCGCGCGAAAACAGCGACAGCTCCATGCCGATGCGGCCCTGGGTCACGCCATCGCACATCGCGGGCACCGCCCCGGCGACTTGTGCCGTCGCGCCGATCGCGCGCGCGGTGGCCTTGATCTGCGCAGGATACGTCTCGAACGGCTGATGCGCGGACAGCATGTCGTTGAATGCGGTGACGATGCCGATATTCGGCGCGGACCCCGATTTCAGAGCTTCCTTGTCATCCGGCCCGCATGCGGCGAACCCGTGTGCCAGATTGCCGCACGAAAGATGCGAACGATTCACGCCGCGCACACGCGATGCTTCAACGAGATCGAGATAGGCGCGGCGACTCGTTGCGCTGCGCGCGCGGATTCGCGCGACGACCTCTCGCAGTCGGGGATGCAGGGATGCTTCGTCGGCTCGGTTACTCATGGTCGTCGATGGACGTGAGGTGCGAAGCGATGACTGGCGCGGCCTGCCCGGATGACATTGCCGCGGACCCAATGGATCGGTGCTGATCGTGAAACGATTGTGCACCGACATCTGCGACTGCACAGGCAGCGGCACCGAGTAGCCCAGCATCCGGATGCAGGATGGCCACGGTCGGGACGCGTGCAAGCGTTTCCTCGAAGCGGCCCTTGTCCTGGAAGCGTCGCCGGAAACCGCCGCGCTCAAGCCAGGGAAGAATCAGCGGCGGCAATCCGCCAGCGAGGTACACCCCATCCCAGGCGCCGAACGCGAGCACGAAATCGCCGGCCACCGCACCAAGCAATTCGCAGAATGTTTCGAGCGTGCGCACGCAAGCCGGATCCGTGTCGGCCGCGGCGCGACGCGTGATTTCCTCTGGCGGCAAGCTGCCTGCATCGATGCCGTCGATTTCACCAAGGGCCTCATGCAGGTTCGTCAGGCCGCTGCCGCACAACAGGCGTTCGTTCGAGACGCGTCCGAAACGCGCAGCAAGCCGACGCAGGATCTCGATATCTTCTTCGCTGCGCGGCGCAAAACTCGTGTGACCGCCCTCGGTCTCGAACGCGGACGGTCGACCGTCCTGCATCATCAGTGCACCAACACCGAGTCCCGTGCCAGGACCGATAAGCGCGAAACGAGCCGTCGTCGCAGCCCCCGGCGCCGGCATCGATGGCAAACCGATCACGCGCACATCGGTAGCCGCGAGCAGGGGCACGCACATGCTCATCGCGGCGAAGTCGTTGACGATGTGCAATTGGTCGAGTCCGAGCTGCGCCCGCACGCGCTCGCGCGAAACGCTCCACGCGTGATTCGTCACCTGCACTTCGCCGTCGCGCACCTGGCCCGCGAATCCGAAAACTCCACGCCGTGGTCGCGCGCCGCTGTCGGCAAGGTAGGCCTTTGCGGCATCCGTGAATGTCGCGAAATCGGCGACGTGGTAGCGCCGGATGCTTTCACCGAGCAGGGGCTGGGCCGATGCCGTATCGGCCAACGCGAAACGCACGTTGGTGCCGCCTACATCGGCGAGCAGCACGTGATCGGTTGCGGATGCAGCCGTCATTGCGGACCACGACGATCGCGTTGCGAACCGCCCATGCGCGAAGGCGCCTGCGGCAGGAACGAACTTGCAGCCGCGGGCCCCCAGGATCCCGCCATGTACGGCAGGATCGGCGCTTCCGCCTCGCGCCATGCGGCGATGATGCTGTCGACCCAGGTCCACGCCGCTTCCACTTCGTCGTTGCGCACGAACAAAGTCGAGTTGCCGTGGAGTGCATCGAGCAGCAGGCGTTCGTAGGCGATTCGCCGGTTCGTCGTCGGTTGCAGCGACAGATCGAGCGGCAATGATTTTAGTTCGAGCGCGCCCCACTCCGGTCCAGCCAAGCTGCTCATGAGCTCAAGTTCGACGTTTTCCTGTGGCTGCAGGCGCAGGACCAGGCGATTGGGCGTGGCACGCTCGCGCTTGGGTTTCTCGAACAACCAGTGCGAGATCGGCCGGAACGTGACGACGACCTGGGTCACGCGTTCGGCAAGCCGCTTGCCCGTACACAGGCGGAACGGCACGCCCGCCCAGCGCCAGTTGTCGATCGAGGCACGCAACGCGACGAAGGTCTCGACCGGTTCGCGGCCCTGCACCGACTGCAGTGAGAAGCCACGCACGGGCGCGCCGTCGACGAGACCCGCCTCGTAGCGGCCACGCACCGAATCCGCCTGCACGTTGTCGACGCGAAAGGGACGCAGCGCGCGCAATACCTTGAGCTTCTCGTCGCGCAGCACGTCGGCGTCAAGCGATGCCGGCGGCTCCATCGCGATCAGGCAGAGCAGCTGCATCACATGGTTCTGCACCATGTCCCGCAAAGCGCCGTAATCCGCGTAGTAGCTTTCACGACCGTCAACGCCGGCGGTTTCGGCAACCATGATGTCGACGGATTCGATCCAGCGATGGTGCCAGACCGCTTCGAGCAACGTGTTGCCGAAACGCAGCGCAAGCAGGTTCTGCACCGCTGCCTTGCCGAGGTAGTGGTCGATGCGGAAGATGCGGTCTTCGCTGAGGCAGGCGTTCAACGCCGCGTTGATCGCGCGCGCCGATTCCAGATCGCTGCCAATGGGCTTTTCGAGCACGAGACGCGACGGCTCTTCGAGCAGGCCGGCGCGCTTGAGTCCCTGTGCGATCGGCACGAACAGATAGGGCGGTGTTGCAAGGTAGCTCACGCAGCGACGACCCGCGATGCCAGCCAACGCCGGGGCGATTGCGGCAGGATCGCTGAGATCGACGGCAATGTAGTCGATACGCCGCAACAGCTCGGGCAGCGCGTCCTCGCTGCGCTCTTCGGCAGGCAGATGCTCGCCGAGCCAGGTGTGGAATCCCTCGCTGTCGAATGGCTGGCGCGCCACCGCGACGATGCGGAATTCATCCGGCAGCAGGCGGTCGCGCAGCAAATGCAGCAGCGACGGAAACAGCTGCCGTGCGGCCAGGTCGCCGGTGGCTCCGAACAGCAGCAACGTGTCGTGCAAGGTCTTCCTCCAGCTGGCGCGAGAACGCTGCCCGCAGGCAGCAGCGGCACACGAATTCTCTCGGACAAATGTTCTACGGAAACGCGAGAGTACCGAAGATGAGACCTATTCGGCGAGTGCGCGCCCGTTGCTCGCGACAATCTTCGAGTACAGCCGCGCGCTCGCCTTCGGCGTACGCTTCTGCGTCTGGAAGTCCACATGCACGATGCCGAAGCGCTTGGAAAAACCGAGCGACCATTCGAGGTTGTCGAGCAGCGACCACGCCATGTAGCCGCGCACATCGCAACCCTGGCCGATCGCGTCGTGGATTGCGCGAAGATGCTTGCGCAGATAGTCGACGCGCAGTGGATCTTCTACTACATCGTTTTCGGCGACGGGTGGATCATAAAACGCCGAACCGTTCTCGGTGATGTAGACCGGCGGATTGCCGTAGCGGTCGCGCAACCACACCAGCGTGTCGACGAGGCCCTGCGGAAACACTTCCCAGCCCGTCTCGCTGTAAGTCGCATGCTGCCGAACCGCGGACGCCTTCAGCGGCCACGACTGCTCGTCATGCTTGGTCACGCTGCGCGTGTAGTAGTTGAAACCGAGGTAGTCGATCGGCTGCTTGATCAGCGCGTAGTCCTCGTCGGGCCACTCCGGCCACGCTTCGCCGAAGACTTCCTTGAGCTCCTCGGGATAGTGGCCGCGGAATACCGGATCGAGATATTGGCGATTCATGTAGGCATCGGCGCGCCTGACCGCGGCCTGGTCCTCGGCACTGTCGGTCGCCGCGTACTTGGGCTCGAGATTCACGACGATACCGATCTCGTGCTTGCCCTCCGCGCGATACGCCTGCACCGCAGCGCCATGCGACCGCAGCAGGTGATGCGTTGCGATCGGCGCTTCGAAACGGTTGCGATGCCCGGGCGCGAGCGCGCCGTGCAGATAACCGCCGTCGGTCACGACCCAGGGCTCGTTGAGCGTCGCCCACTTCTTCACGCGACCATCGAGTTTTCGGTACATCACGCTGGCGTAGTCGGCGAACCAGTGCGCGACGTCGGGATTGAGCCAGCCGCCACGGTCGTCGAGCGCCGCAGGCAGGTCCCAGTGGTACAGCGTCAACAAGGGTTCGATTCCATTATCGAGTAGGGTGTCGACGAGGCGCTCGTAGAAGTCGAGGCCGCCATGGTTCACGCGTCCCTTGCCTTCCGGCAACACGCGCGCCCAGGCGACGCTGAAGCGATAGGCCTTGAGGCCCAGATCGCGCATCAACTTGACATCGTCCTTGTAGCGCCGGTAGTGGTCGCACGCGATGTCGCCGGTGTCGCCATCGCGGACCATGCCCGGCGTGCGCACGAAGCGGTGCCAGATGCTCGGGCCGGCACCATCGGCGAGCGGCGAGCCCTCGATCTGATAGGCCGAGGTCGCACTGCCCCAGAGAAACTGCTTGGGAAACTCGAAACCCTCGCTCATCTACTCGTCCTTGGCACTCGAACCGCTGGAAATTCAGGAATGAAAACGATTACATTGGAGGATAGCTCAAGCGGCGCATGATGTGCAGCCGTCGATCCGGGTCATCGCCCATGCGGATACCGCCAAGGCGGACGGCATGTTCGTGCGCCCATTCGACGCCCGCGGCGATACGGAACAGCACCGATGGCGACGGTACGACTCGATCACCTGCGCAAAGTCTACGAAAACGGCTACGTCGGCGTCGCCGATGCAAGCTTCGAGGTCGCGCACGGCGAGTTGCTCGTTCTAGTCGGACCCTCCGGCTGCGGCAAATCCACGCTGCTGCGCATGATTGCAGGATTGGAATCGATAACGGCCGGCGAGCTGTCGATCGGGGATCGCGACGTCAACGACCTTACGCCGCGTGATCGCGACATCGCGATGGTGTTCCAGAACTACGCGCTGTACCCGCACATGAGCGTGGCCGAGAACCTCGCGTTCGGGCTCAAGCTGCGCGGCACGCCGAAACAGGACATCGAGCAACGCGTCGGCGAAGCCGCCACCATGCTGGATCTCACCCGCATGCTGCCGCTCAAACCGGCGCAATTGTCCGGCGGCCAGCGCCAGCGCGTCGCGCTCGGCCGCGCACTCGTGCGCAAGCCGGCTGTGTTCCTGCTCGACGAGCCGCTCTCCAACCTCGATGCGAAGCTGCGGCTCTCCACCCGCGTCGAAATCGCCAAGCTGCACCGCGATCTGGGCGCGACGATGATTTATGTGACGCATGACCAGATCGAGGCGATGACGCTCGGCCATCGCATCGTCGTCATGCGCGATGGCGAGATACAGCAGATCGACACACCGATGAAGCTCTACGAACGGCCGGTGAATCTGTTCGTCGCTGGTTTCCTCGGCAGTCCCGCGATGAATTTTTTCCGCGGCCGCGTCGTTGCCGAGAACGGTCTTTCGCTCGATCTGGGTTCGGCCAAGCTCGCTTTGGGCGATTCGTTCGGTGGCGTGGCGAAACTCGGCGCCGAATTGATTGTCGGCCTGCGCCCCGAAGATCTCAGGCCATCGACGGATCGCGACGACGGTCCCGCCTTGAACGCGCGACTCGAACTCGCGGAACCTGTCGGCAACGAGATCTTCCTCAACATGCGCGCAGGCACCCACGACATCGTTGCACGCGTGCCGCCACAAGCGATTCCGGCCATCGGCACCGAGCTCAGGCTGTCGTTCCAGCCACAGCGCATGCACGTGTTCGATCCAGCCAGCGAACGTCGGCTCGACGTGGCCACGGGTTAGAGGTCACGCAGAGACAAGAGCGCCGGCCAACGAAGGCGACCGCATCGGATGTATCGTCGCGCTCACGTCGCTGCATCCCGACGTGGAGTGTTCAAGTGAATTTCGGGCTTTCAACGCGAAGAATTCGCCTCGCCCGCACCCTCTGGCGATGCCTCGCGACAACTCGCGCAAACTCCGTGAACCTCGAGTGTCTGGGCACGCGGACGAAACCCGCGTTCCCGCGCCTGTTCGATGAGCAGCTTGGAGACGCGTTCGTCGCACACTTCGACCGCGTTCGCGCATTCGTCGCAAATCAGGAAGGGGACCTGATGCGCCTCGTTCGGATGATGACAACTGACGAACGCATTGATCGATTCGAGCTTGTGGATGAAGCGATGTTCGAGCAGAAAATCGAGCGCTCGGTAAATCGTCGGTGGTGCCGCACCGCTATGTTCGTCCTTGAGCCGATCGAGCAGGTCGTAGGCCTTCACCGGCTTCGACTCGGCAGCAATCAATTCCAGCACGCGCAGACGCAAAGGGGTCAGGCGCAATCCACGCAGCTCGCACGCGCTCGCGACCGCCCCCACGAACGCGGGCGCGTCGTGCTGATGGTCGTGGTGGCGATGAGCGGCGTGCGACATGGGAATCCGGGCAGATACGTTGCGCGCCATCTTAACGCGCGGAAGACGCTGCAGTCTCCGAACAATGGGGGCGGGTCGTTCACGATCAAGCACTACCCGCCGTAAGCCCGATGCGGTTTACTCGCCGCGAGGGCCGCTATTGCGATTGAGCGAGGCACGATCGGCATTCAGCGCAGCAACCTTGAGGTTGATGCCGCAATGGCCGCAGAACTTCGCATTGGCCGCATTCGTCAGCCCGCACGCAGGGCACTTGGGCGGACTCGCCCTGGATAACGCAACGACCACCCAGCCAATCGGGCCGAGCGCCAGACCCCAGATCATGCCTGACACCCAGCGTCCTTTGGCGTGGCCGATGAACGCACCAACGACGGCGCAAACGACCGTCAAGCCGATGGCCCAGACCCACAACATCGGATCGAGCAGCGCGTTGTTGCAGGTCTGCAGCAAGGCCTGCAACGCCTCCGGATCGGACGCGTCAATGGTCGACAGCGCATCCAGACTGCATTCGAGCGCCATCGTCGGTCCTCAGTCGACGCGCTTGAGTGCCGCTTCGATGCGCCGCAGCGCTTCGTCGCGACCCGCAAGAAACGCTGTGTGATCGATCGACGGCGATACCTGTGTACCCGTCAACGCGACGCGTAGCGGCTGGGCGACCTTGCCCATGCCCTCGCCGATCGATGCGGCAGCTGCCTCGATCGCAGCATGGATGCTCTCGACGTTCCAGTCGGCGAGCGCAGCGAAATGCGCATGTGCAGCTTCGAGCGCGACGCGAGCGGTAGACGTCTTCAGGTGCTTGGCGACCGCCTGCTCGTCGTAGACTTCCAGAGGCGCGTACCAGACGCGCGCCTTTTCGGCCATTTCCTTCAGCGTCTTGGCGCGGTCGCGCAAAGCGACGATCACGTCGACCGGATCCGGGCCTTGCGCAGGATCGATGCCGGCAGCGCGCAGCTGCCATTCGAAATGCGGCGCAATCTCGAGCGGGTCGTCGCTCTTCAGGTACTGCTGGTTCAGCCACGACAGCTTTTCCAGATCGAAACGCGCAGCCGACTTGTTGACATCGCTCGCATCGAACAGTTCGATCATCTGTTCGCGCGAAAAAATTTCCTGATCGCCATGTGACCAGCCCAGGCGAACCAGGTAGTTGAGCAACGCGTGCGGCAGGAAGCCGTCATCGCGATACTGCATCACGCTGACCGCGCCGTGACGCTTGCTGAGCTTCTGGCCGTCGGCGCCGAGGATCATCGGCAAATGCGCGAACGTCGGCACGGCTGCGCCAAGCGCGTGATAGATATTGACCTGGCGCGGCGTGTTGTTGACGTGGTCGTCACCACGTATCACGTCGGTGATTTTCATGTCGATATCGTCGACGACAACGGCGAAGTTGTACGTGGGGAAACCGTCCGAGCGGATCAGCACGAGGTCATCGAGTTCCTCGTTGCTCCACTCGATGCGACCCTTGACCTTGTCCTCGAACACGACGCTGCCGGAGGATGGATTCCTGAAGCGCAGGACGCGATTGGGGTCGTCGCGCAGCGGTTCGTTGCGATCACGATAGAACCCGTTGTAGCGCGGCTTTGTGCCCGCGGCCATCGCCGCGTTGCGCATCGCCTCGATCTCCTCCTTGGACTCGTAGGCGTAGTAGGCCTTGCCCGCCTTGAGCAGATCGGCGGCGACTGCCTGGTAGCGGTCCATGCGCAGGGTCTGGTAGTACGGACCTTCGTCGTGGGCGAGGCCGAGCCAGCTCATGCCGTCGAGGATCGCCTGCACGGCTTCATCGGTGGAACGTTCGCGATCCGTGTCCTCGATGCGCAGGATGAATTCGCCGCCGCGATGGCGCGCGTCGAGCCAGCAGTAGAGCGCGGTGCGTGCGCCGCCAATGTGCAGGTAGCCGGTGGGAC